>CAXUMK010000010.1:6143-18438 GCA_964251885.1 uncultured Segetibacter sp.
AATCAAAGAGCGGAAGAACAACCGTGTATGCCGTCTTGATTCTTTTTGCGGTTGCTGCTATTGTTTTCTTTGTGATGAAGATAACGGGGATGACCGGCGGTGGCATATTTGGCAGAAATGCAGGCAGTTCATTCTCTTATACTGTTTCTGAAGATGACATTCATGCCATTTCTTTTGATAATGCCATTCAGCAGGCTGTAAACGCTGGAAACTTTAGATTAGCCATACGTTTGTTGTACCTGCAGGCATTGAAAAATTTATCTGACAAAGGATACATTGACTGGCAGATAAATAAAACAAACAGCGACTACATTCAGGAAGTTGTCAGCAAGCCCTGGCATTCTTTATTCCAATTGCTCACATGGCGATTTGAATACACCTGGTATGGTGAAAGGAATATGGAAAAAGATGATTTTAACCAACTGCAATTACAATTTCAACAATTCAACAATCAACTGTAGTGAAGGGATACCGAACTTTTATAATCGTGTTTTGTGCAGTATTCGTTTTGTATGTGATTACAGAATTAAACAAGCCCAAGCCAATTGACTGGTCAGTTACGTTGAGTAAAAATGATAAAATTCCCTACGGTGGCTTTGCTGTCTATACTTTGCTGAAAGACTTTTTTCAGCAAAGTTCAATCAGTTCTTACCGTACCCCTATTTACGACCAGATCAATAATTCTGATAAGACTAACACAGCCTATTTCGTTATCAGCCCAACCTTCGATCCTTCGGCTGCTGATATGGAGGAATTGAAAAGTTATATTCGAAATGGCAACTATCTTTTTGTTTCGGCGAATGCTTTCAGGCAATCTTTTTTAGATAGTCTTAAGATAGCTACAAAAACAAGGTATTCTTTTTCTCAGAATGACTCAACCAGTATCAACTTTGTAAATCCTTCTTTGAAGTCAGCTAAAGATTATACCTTTTTCAAAACAACTATCGATCAGTATTTTTCAAAAATCGATACGGCTTATACCGTTGTTTTAGGAGTCGACGATCATCATCAGCCCAACTTTATAAAGGTGGCTTATGGCGAAGGGGCTATTTTTATTCACGCAAACCCGGTATGCTTCAGTAATTATTTTCTGCTGCACAATGCCAATGCTTCCTATCCCGCAAAAGCTTTGTCATATATTCCAAAAAACATTTCAAACATTTACTGGGATGAATATTACAAAGCCGGCCGTGAAGGTGCAGCGACACCTTTGCGGTTTTTTCTGTCAAACGAATATTTAAGGTGGGCGCTCCGGTTAGCCTTGTTTGGGATGATCTTATATGTGTTGTTCCAGATGAAGAGAAGGCAAAGAATTATTCCTGTAATTGAACCTTTGCGCAACAGTACTGTAGATTTCGTACAAACGGTTTCCGGCGTTTATTTCAATGAAAAAGACAACAACAGCATAGCCGATAAAAAGGTGAATTATTTTCTTGAATTTGTCCGCACCCGTTTCAATTTGCCAACACACGAACTAAATGAAGATTTTACAGAACAATTAAGCAGGAAAAGCGGGGTGGAAAAAGAGTATGTTGCAGAATTAATGAAGCTATTTTCCCGTATCGGTAAAGAGCACAATGTAAGTGACAGGTTGCTCTTACTTCTTGATAACCAGATTGACCATTTTTATAAACAGGTATAAATGACTGAAGAAATTACAGAACAAAAATCGCCGGTTGAACAGTTGCGTGAAGCAATCGAAGACGTAAAAGCAGAAATAGGCAAAGTGATTGTCGGCCAGGAAGCGATGATAGAATTATTGCTTGCAGCTATTCTTGCAGACGGTCATGTATTGATAGAAGGCGTGCCCGGTGTGGCAAAAACACTGACCGCAAAACTGCTTGCCCGTTGCATTGATGTACCCTTTAGCCGTATTCAATTCACTCCTGACCTTATGCCGAGTGATGTATTAGGCACTTCGGTTTTCAATCCGCAGACGGGCAGTTTTTCTTTCAGGCGAGGTCCTATTTTTAGCAACGTGGTTTTGATTGATGAGATAAACCGTTCTCCTGCAAAAACACAGGCAGCCCTGTTTGAAGTGATGGAAGAAAAGCAGATCACTTATGATGGTACCACTTATCAAATGGAAGCTCCTTTTTTGGTGCTTGCAACACAAAATCCTATAGAACAGGAGGGAACCTACCGGCTACCGGAAGCCCAGCTTGACAGGTTTATGTTTAAAGTAGAAGTCAAATACCCGTCGTTAGACGAAGAGGTATTGATACTGCAAAATTCTCATGCAGGTAAAACAACAGACTTGTCTGCTGTTCGTGCTGTTTTAAGTGCAGGGCAAATAAAGCAATACCGCGATATTGCTGCAGGTCTTCACATCGAAGAGAAGGTTTTGCGATACATCGCAGAATTGATTTTTGAAACAAGAAATAACAAAGCGTTGTTTCTGGGAGGTTCGCCAAGAGCCTCGGTCGCGGTGCTGAAAGCATCGAAAGCCATCGCTGTAATGCATGGAAGAGAATTTGTAACACCCGATGATGTAAAGAAAGTTTTATCGCCTGTTCTGCGCCATCGCATCATTCTTACTCCTGAAAAAGAAATGGAAGGAAGCACACCCGATGACATCATAGAAACGATCGTAAAAAAGATTGAAGTTCCGCGCTGATAAATTACAGACATTGAAGAAAGCCCGGTCAAAATATATAAGCCCTCTTTTCCTTACTTCGCGATGGAATGCTGCTATAACTGCATGCGCCGTGCTTTTTATATGCCGGTTCTTTTTATCGTGGCTGGGCATGATACCCTACTTCGCAATGCTGGTTCTTATTGTGCTTTTCATCTTCGATTACTTTCTTTTGTTTAATAAAGAAAAGGGTGTTTTTGCAGCAAGGTCACATTCAGAAAGATTCAGCAACGGCGATGAAAATCCGGTAAGAATAGATATTCAAAACAGGTATGCTTTTGCCATATCCGTCGAAATCATTGATGAAATACCCTTCCAGTTTCAAAGAAGGGATATCTCATTTAAAGCTTCACTAGCCGCGGGGCAACATTCAGCAGTAAACTATGAATTGCGCCCTGTTAAAAGAGGCGCTTACCAGTTTGGTTCAATCAATGTTTTTGTAGCTGGCGGCATTGGCTTTATCAACCGCCGTTATACATTTCACCAGCCAGCAGATGTGCCGGTTTATCCGTCATACATTCAAATGCGCAAATACCAGTTGGTTGCAATCAGCAACCGGCTCACTGAAACAGGAATTAAGAAAGTTAGAAAGCTCGGCCACAGCATGGAGTTTGAACAGGTGAAGGAATATGTGCAGGGCGATGATTACCGCACCCTCAACTGGAAAGCCACTGCACGCAAAGGCCAGTTGATGGTAAACAATTTTACCGATGAAAAAAGCCAGCAGGTTTACTGCATCATAGATAAAGGCCGTGCAATGAAAATGCCTTTTGACGGAATGGCTTTGCTCGATTATGCTGTTAATGCTTCTCTTGTGCTTGCAAATGTCGCTTTGCTGAAACAGGACAAGGCGGGCCTGGTAACTTTCAGCGAGCAGATGGGCGCTTTTTTACCTGCCAGCAACAGGCTTGCTCAAATGCAATCTATTCTCGAGGTTTTGTATAGCCAGAAAACAAGGTATCTCGAAAGCGATTTTGAACAATTATACAGCATCATTCGCAGAAAGATAAGCCAGCGCAGCCTGGTGGTTTTATTTACCAATTTCGAAACGCTTACAGGTATGCGAAGGCACCTGCCCTACCTGAGAAAAATCGCTTCGCATCATTTGCTGCTGATTGTTTTTTTTGAGAATACAGAATTGAAAAGTGTTGTTTCTGCACCTGCAAAAAATGTCGAAGAAGTGTACACCAAAACGGTGGCTGAAAAGTTTGCTTTCGAAAAAAGGCTGATAGCAAAAGAACTGCAGCAATACGGCATTCTGTCGATCTTTACTTCCCCGCAGGATTTAACTATTAATACGATCAACAAATATTTAGAGCTGAAGGCGAGGCAGGCGATTTAATGTTTTTTTTGAGCAGGCATTTGTTTTTCATTCAGCATCGTTGCGTCGCACTCTTGTACGCTTTATTCAATTTTCAGCAATGTACGATAACACTGCGTGAAGTATAAAAGTCTATTTATAGATTTGGACTTTCCTCCATCTTCTCCGGTCTCATTTGTGGAAACAACAATACATCCTGTATAGAAGGCTGATTAGTCATTAACATGCATAGGCGATCTATACCAATACCAATTCCTGACGTAGGAGGCATTCCATATTCTAATGCACGAAGGAAATCATAATCAATAAACATTGCTTCATCGTCACCTCTTTCCATCAGCCTTGCCTGCTCTTCAAAACGTTCACGCTGCTCGATTGGGTCGTTCAGTTCGCTGTAAGCATTGGCTATTTCTTTTCCATTGACCATTAATTCAAAACGTTCAACCAAGCCTGGCTTGCTTCTGTGCTTTTTTGTAAGCGGGCTCATCTCAACCGGGTAATCTATGATGAACGTTGGCTGCACATAATGCTCTTCGCATTTCTCGCCAAAAATTTCATCGATCAGTTTTCCTTTGCCCATGCTCGCATCATTTTTCAGGTGCAATTGTTTACATACATCACGCAACTGTTCTTCATGCATTTCACTTACATCAAAACCTGTATGCTCTTTAATGGCATCGTATATACTAATTCGTTTGTAAGGAGCTTTAAAATCAATTTCTTTGTCGGCAACAGTTGCCTGAGTAGTTCCGTTAACAGCAATGGCAATTCTTTCCATTAACTGCTCTGTAATGTTCATCATCCATTCGTAATCTTTATACGCAGTATAAAACTCAAGCACAGTGAACTCAGGATTATGAGTGCGGTCCATACCTTCATTTCGGAAGTTGCGGCTAAACTCATATACCCAGTCAAAGCCACCTACTATCAGGCGTTTCAGATAAAGCTCGTTGGCAATACGCATGTAGAAAGGAACATCTAAAGCATTGTGATGTGTGACGAAAGGTCTTGCCGCAGCGCCTCCGGGAATACTTTGCAAAACAGGTGTATCTACTTCGAGCGCTCCGTTTTCATTTAAAAATTCACGTATCGCATTCATCAGCTTTGTACGCTTAACAAATACTTCTTTTACGTATGGATTTACAATCAAATCAGCATACCGTTGCCTGTAACGAAACTCGGGGTCGGTAACTCCATCAAACGTTTCTCCATCTTTTTCTCTTACTACCGGCAGGGGTTTCAGCGATTTGGCTAACATCGTCAGTTCTTTTACATGTATCGATGTTTCGCCTGTTTTAGTTGTAAAAACATACCCTCTAACGCCAATAATATCTCCGAGGTCAGTTAAGTGTTTCCATACTTTATCGTACAACGTTTTGTCCTCGCCGGGACAAATTTCATCTCTTTTAATATACAATTGTATTCTGCCGGCACTATCCTGCAGAACTGCGAAATTTGCTTTACCCATATCTCTTACACTCATTATTCGCCCCGCTACACAAACATCAGCGAAATCAGCTTTATTCTCTTCAACCCTGTAATTTTCCTTTATATAAACAGAAGTCGTATTAACAGGATACAAAGCCGCAGGAAACGGATCAATGCCTAATTTCTGCAAAGCAGTTAACTTTTCACGCCGTATTAATTCCTGCTCATTCAATGGTTGACTCATACTAATATTAATATTTTAAGGAAGGGTAAAATTAGGAGAAACGGAAAGGAATGTACGATGAAGACAGTTAAAAAAAGAAAACACAGAGCGATATTCCACAAAATTAAATAGTTATACTTCCTGCCTTACAAGTTTCCCATAAACGGGACAAGTTCCCGAAAAAACGGGACAAGAGATGCGTTGCCGAACAGCAAACAAACAGTACAAGGGTGCGACGCAACAATGAAAAATAGTAGCAATACAGCCCGGCTCATAAAAATTTCATTGCACATTTTCGTACGGCTTCAAGTATAATAAGGGCTGATCAAGAAATAAACAATAGGTCCTGTAACGGCGACATACAACCACAAAGGCCATGTATATTTTGCCAGTTTTCGATGTGCAGGCCATTCTG
This sequence comes from uncultured Segetibacter sp., assembly GCA_964251885.1. Taxonomy (GTDB): domain Bacteria; phylum Bacteroidota; class Bacteroidia; order Chitinophagales; family Chitinophagaceae; genus Segetibacter. Next base: position 12,166 of record CAXUMK010000010.1, read on the forward strand.
ATATTAAGGCACGATATGCGGTAAATAAAATAAACGGAAGTATGATAGCCGCAAGTATAATGTGCGTAGTGAGCAACAGCAAATAAAAAGTGCGTAGACCGCCGGCCTGTAGCTTTTCGGCGGCACTTAATGTACCGTCGTGATTAATGTCACCAAACTTTGCTTCGCCTGCCAGCAGGTGATGAGCAATATAAGATACCAAAAATAAAACCGATAGCAGCATTGCCGTCAGCATCATGTTTCTATGCAACTGGTAATTACCATTCTTTACCGCGATTAATGCAGCTATAAGTAATATTGCCACACAAGTATTAATAACAGCATTTATTTTAGCAAAAATGTGTACATCAAAACCGGGATGAAAGTTGATTTTGAAATTGCCCAAAGCAACCACAGCAGCAAATACAACTACCGAAAATATGCCTATCAGCCACGATGCTTTCGTATCGTTTTTTTGTATGGAAGCTTCTAACATGTTTACTGCTTTACAGGGATGAGGGTTGAAAAATGTTGAATTTTTTCTTTTTATCTTTTTCAAGCATAAGCAAACCGATATCTCTGGCTAAGGTAGCCAGCGAGGTTGTATCGAGGCCATTGTAATATCCTCTTACAACATAATCTTTATCGAGTAAAACAAAATTTTGCGTGTGCATAAAAGAAGAGTCTACTTCTCCACCATCTATCAAGCCCAGCTTTAATTCATTTAAACCAAAGTCGTAAATGGTTTTCTTCTTTCCTGTTAGAAACCACCAGTTGTCATGGTCAACTTTAAACTTGTCTGCATACTTTTTTAATGCAGCAACAGAGTCTCTTTCAGGATCAATAGAAAAGGAAAGAAACCTGACAATAGACGAATCTATCACTTTTCTGCCTTCTGTAAGATGAGAAAAAGATCGCTGCAGCCTGGCCATATTTGCTGTCATTTTGGGGCAAATGTATGGACACCTCGTAAAAAAGAAATCGGCGACAATCACCCGGTTTTGAATATCGTACAAACTCACACTGTCGCCTAACTGGTTAATAAGCTTCACGTTTTCGGTTTTATGCCACACTGTATCGGTCGTAGTCTTACCATCTACAGTATTTGTGACTACAGAATCCATAAAAAATCTTCTGGGCATCGACACCGCATCATCGCTTGTTTTCTTCAAAATAAAGTAACAAACAAGCGGCACGATAAGAGCGATACAAAATGCTAAAACTGCTTTTTTATTCATAATTACAATTATAAAAAAACCATCGCCGGAAAGCGATGGTTTTTTCGGTTATTTATTTATCAAAAGAAACCACTTACTCCATCGCTCCGGTTCTCTTTTCCTGTAGTTTGCCCTTCTCGTCTGCTCTTTTATCAGTTGACTGAATATGGCTGCTTTCCCTCTTATATTTATCGTATGTATTCCTGTTATTTTTAAAAGAATTTCCCTCATACAAAAAAGCGATGATTGCCCAAATCAATAAAGCTAAGGGAACTATAATGGTCATTATTAAATTTTTAATTTCACTTTTCAGGTGCATAAAATAAGCAACTATATAAAAAGCCTTGGCAAGCATCAAAATGATAATAAAACCTTTTATCATTATTCTAAAACCATAGGATTCAATGCTAATGAGCAGATAACCTAAAATTAGCTCTACAATAGTTAACCCCAATAATATCCAAAACGTTCTCCAAATTTCTTTAACGCCTCCCCCATTATCATGAACGGCATTTGCGACATAGGCTCCTGATTGTTCCATAATTGATTGATTTTATAATTTTTAAAGAAGGTAAAAGCATGTAAATACAAACACCCACACAAGATCAACAAAGTGCCAGTATAACCCCGCCTTTTCAATCATAAGGTAATGTCCTTTTTTGTCAAAAGTTCCTGCTAAAGTCATTATCAGCATTACAATATTTATGATTACACCCGAAAAAACATGAAACCCATGAAAGCCGGTTATAGTAAAAAAGAAGTTGGTAAAGTTGGTAGTTGATGCAGTTCCGTCAGAATTTGGAAAAGGATTTCTGCCCCACCATGCGCCTTCGCGGTGAAGATGTGTCCACTCCCAGGCCTGGCAGCTTAAAAAAGCAAGTCCTCCCAGGATAGTGAAGAATAAATATTTCGCTACTGTTTTTCTATCCCTTTCGTGGCCAGCATGCACAGCAAGTACCATGGTTACAGAACTAACGATAAGAATAAATGTCATGATACTTACAAACACAAGAGGCGCATTGGTAAATTCACCTGCACCAGGATAAGAGCGAAATACTTCATTTGGATTAGGCCAGCCATTACTGGAAAAACGGACAGTACCATAAGAAATAAGAAAAGCGCCAAATGTAAAAGTATCACTCATCAAAAAGTACCACATCATCAATTTTCCATACTCTACATTAAAAGGGCTTTTCCCCCCGTTCCACCATTTTGTATCTGCTGCAACTGCTGTTGTTTCCATTATGTTCTGTTTAAGTTTGGTATGCAAATTTATTTCTCATGTTGAAACCAACATTAAAAAAACCAACAATTTTTATATTTATTCAAAAGAAAATAAAGTCTAACCTTGTCCTTAAAACTTCTATCGTACAATGTAATCCAAAGGCTAACCACTTACAATATTAAAAAAAATAAACAGGTACACCCATATTGCATCTACAAAGTGCCAGTATGTACTTGCCACTTCAATAGGCACGATGCTGTAATTTTTTCTTCTGCTGTTAAATGCTCTTAAAAACATAACCATCAAAACCACTACACCTCCTAAAACGTGCAGCATGTGAACTCCGGTAATTACACCTAAAAACGAACCCGAGGGACTACTGTTGGTGCCAACAAGTTTCACTCCATGCCGTTGCAAATACTCAAATCCTAGCCATTGAAGCACTACAAATAATACACCCAATGCAGCAGTAACAGTAATGAGGATTCTATATCTCGCCATATTCCTTGCTTTAAAAGCCTTTTTAGCAAGATAAATTGTAAGACTGCTTGACAGAATTACAATCGTCGAAAACCAAAAAACAGGCGGAAGGGTAAACTCCAGCCAGTTATTACCATCATTCCGTTTTACAATATACGCACTTGTAAATCCTGCAAACATCATTAAAATACTCGCCATCGCTACCCACAAAGCAAATTTATGCGGATGTATCCTTTGTCTTTGCTGACTCCTCACCGTTGCCATCATCTCTTATTTTTTTAATTTATTCTAATCAAACCCAATTAAAAACATCTACTTATTTAAAACACCATTTTGGTAACTAACATTTATTCTCTATTCTACATCGTTGTGTCACTCCCTTGTACCGCACATCTTTATTCAGCTAAGCCCTCATCCTCTTCTTTCTAACTTAGCATAAGGAAGAAAAAGAGATTAGAAGAAGACTTTTCACTAACACCTCATCTGCTCACCACATCATTTGCTACATTTTCTACGATCAGCTTTAAGCCCCTTCAGGGGTTTTCGGTTCAATTCACTTTATCCAGCAGCAGTGCCAATAGCACAATTGGCAAATAAATATAGCTGCTAAACATCACCCTTCTTGCTGCCTTTACGTCCATTTGCATATATAATCTTATACATTGCATAACCATAAAGAAATTGCAGATTAGTACGATCCATAAACTTACAAAACCGCTGATATGAAAATAATACGGCAATAATCCACAGGGTATCATCATCAATGCGTACATGACAGATTGCAAGGCAGTAAATTTAGTTGGGCCTTTATCAGAGGGCAACAATTTAAATCCTGCTTTACTGTAATCTTTGTGAGCTATCCAAGCGATTGCCCAAAAATGCGGAAACTGCCAGAGAAACTGTATTGCAAATAAAATCCATCCACCTGCACTAAACTCCCCGGCTCCTGCAACCCATCCAATCAGGCAAGGCAAAGCACCGGGAAAAGCGCCTATCAAAACTGCAATTGAGTTTACCTTTTTAAGAGGTGTATAAACAAAAGCATACAAAAAAAGACTAAATGCAGAGAGCAGCGCAGATGACAGGTTGAAAAACTGCCACATTAATAAAACGCCACCAATACCCGCTACTAAGGCAAAAGTATAGGCCTCGTGCTCACTCATCCTTCCACTTGCGACAGGCCTGCTACCTGTTCTTTTCATCATCGCATCCGTATCCTTCTCAACTGCCTGGTTTATCGCATTGGCACTGCCTGTAACCAGCATACCCGCTACAAACAGAAGTATTACCATCTTTAAATTATAGGTAATTCCCGGAGCTAACAGATAACAAATCACACAAGAGAAAACTACCGTAAAGCTTAAAGTGAATTTTATCAACTGAAAGTAATCCTTCACTTTAGCCGCTACTTTATAGCTTCCTGAAATATCATCCGTAGTACTCATCATTTCCACTATGCTTCTCCTTTTTTTAAAAGCAATGCCCTGAGAAATCAGGGCACTACAGACATTTATTTTGCTAGAAATGTGCCAGAAAGATAATCAATGATTAACGTTTTCCCCTGCACCAACCGGTGTTGTCTGTGGTATGAAATCTTTACCGTCTTTACCATAGTCATACGCCCACCGGTATACCTCAGGAATCTCTCCTGTCCAGTTACCGTGTCCCGGATGAATGGGTGTAGTCCATTCAAGCGTGGTAGAACCCCACGGGTTTTGAGAGGTGACTTTCCTTCCTTTAAACATAGAATAAAAGAAATTAAAAAGGAAGAAAAATTGTATAAAGAAAACCAGCAAAGCAACAATGCTAATAAAGACGTTTAGCCCTGCAAACATTTTGAAACTTTCCCAATTGGTGTAGTCATAATACCTGCGCGGCATGCCGGCCAAACCCTCATAGTGCATAGGCCAAAATATAAGATAAGCACCCATTATAGTTACCCAGAAGTGAATGTATGAAAGCGTATTATTCATATACCTTCCAAACATCTTTGGATACCAGTGATAAATACCGGCAAACATTCCAAACATGCCCGCGACACCCATTACCAGATGGAAATGTGCAATAATAAAATACGTATCATGAAGATGGATATCCAAAGCAGAGTTGCCAAGCCAGATACCTGTTAGCCCACCGGAAATGAACAAACTTACAAACCCGATTGAAAAGAGCATACCAGGCGTGAACCGTAGATTACCCCTCCATAAAGTTGTGAGCCAGTTAAACACTTTAATAGCTGAGGGAACTGCAATCAGCAACGTTAACAATACAAAGAATGAACCCAAAAAAGGATTTAAGCCTGACACAAACATGTGATGCGCCCACACCAGGAAAGACACAATAGCAAATAGTGAACCGACCATCGCCATGTATCCAAAAATAGGCTTCCGAGCATTTGTACTCATTACTTCTGACGCAATACCCATTCCTGGAAGTATAATAATGTACACTTCAGGATGACCTAAAAACCAAAATAAATGCTCATATAAAATTGGACTGCCTCCTTCATTGGGAAGAGCGCCAACACCATTTACGAAAATATCACTTAAATAAAAACTAGTTCCAAAATTACGGTCAAATATCAGCAGGATAAATCCCGAGAGCAATACAGGAAATGACAAAACTCCTAAAACAGCAGTAAAGAAAAACGCCCAAATAGTCAATGGCAGGCGGGTCATGCTCATTCCTTTGGTACGCATATTTAGGATAGTGGCTATATAATTTAAGCCACCCAACAATTGAGAGACTACAAATAAAGCAAGACTAATAATCCATAAATCCATCCCCGTCTTAGAACCGGGAGAAGCTGAACCAAGCGCACTTAAAGGAGGATATGCAGTCCAACCACCGCTAAAAGGACCAGTTTCTACAAAAAGAGAAGATAACATGATGGCACCTGCTATGAAGAAAAACCAATAACTGAGCATGTTCATGAAAGGAGAAGCCATGTCTCTTGCACCTACCTGAAGCGGAATAAGAAAGTTTGAAAAGGTTCCGCTTAAACCGGCCGTTAATACAAAAAACACCATAACTGTACCGTGTATAGTCACCAAAGCATAATAAGCTTCAGCAGAAATACGACCACCCTTTGCCCATTTTCCCAGCAAAGTTTCCAAAAAAGGAAAGCTTTGATCTGGGTAAGCAAGCTGAATACGAAAAAGCACAGACATTAGTCCACCTAATACTGCCCATGTCATGCCGGTTATAAGAAATTGCTTTGCAATCATCTTATGATCCTGGCTAAAAATATATTTGGTTATAAATGTCTCGTGATGATGTCCTCCCTGCCCATGATCATGTAGATCTAAAGTTACACCACGAGAGGTGCCGGTTTGTAAAATCTGTTCGTTACTCATACTATTCATTTTTCTT
>CAXUMK010000010.1:18448-27417 GCA_964251885.1 uncultured Segetibacter sp.
CCCTTTTTAAGGACACTTTTATACTCTTATCTTATTTAAGTTTTGCAACTGAATTTCCACCAGTTGCCTGTGTTACACTTGCAGACGATCTTACAGCACTATCAGCGGCGGCAGGCTTGGCAGATTTGGAAGGATCTTTATCGGGGAAAGCAGAATAATAATAAGGCTGCTGCTTTGCCATCCAAGCATCAAATTCTTCCTCTGTAACCACTTCAATAACTCCTTTCATAGAATAATGTCCATTTCCACATATCTGGTCACAAGCTATTTCATATTGAAAATTAGAATTGCCAGTCTTTTCCTTCATCTCGGCAGTAGTAAATTTTGGAGTAAACCAAAGTGTAGTAGGTATACCGGGAACGGCATCCATTTTCATTCTAAAATGTGGAAGCCCAACATCATGAATAACATCTCTTGAACCAATGATTAGCTTAACCGGTCTATCTTTTATGACGTACATAGTTTGTTCGAGCACTATATCATCATAAGCAGCAGGATCTGCCTTCTGGTTTAACTCCTTATTGTCAGCCCATACCAAGCCTAAAGAATTTGTTGCAGGATCAATATTCCTGAAGTACTTTTTACCAAATTCGTTGTCTTTTCCCGGGTATCTGAATATCCATCCAAATTGTTTACCTGTTATTTCTACCACCATAGCATCTTTAGGTGCATCGCCGGTAAAAATGAACCAGTTGCGCAAACCAATAACTACTAACACTGAAAGAACAATAGCAGGAATTACTGTCCAAACAACTTCCATTGTATTATTGTGAGGAAAAAAGAAAGCCTTTCTTTTGTCACTCTCTTGAAATCTAAAGGCAAACCAAAATAACAGAACCTGTGTAATTAAAAAGACAATTCCGGTAACTATAAAAGTAATATGAAGCATTTCATCTACTTTCTCGCCTTCTTTAGATGCACTTTCATGTAGAATTCTTCCGCCTAATATATGATGGCAGTAATACACTCCTATTAGTCCAAGCACCAAAAAAGCGATCATCAAAAAACCATTGATTTTATTATTCTGCTTTCTTGACTTCTCCTCTCCTTTCAATATAGCCACATACTCACTTGCTTTGGCTATCTGAAAAATAACCACAAACACTAAAACTATGACGGCGATGGTAAGATATAATGACATGTTGCTTCTGGTATTTTCTATTCTGTAAAAGTCTGTATTTCTTATTTACGTGTGATGAATGATACTCTCTTTTAAAAATGGATGATTTTTTGGAACCAAAGGTACTTTAGTCAGTGCTCTGCCAACAAAGAAAATTACCATACCTACAAATAAAGCCAGAATTCCAAAATCAAGCCAGCCAAGTGTAACGTGATCTCTTGAAATACTTGCCATTACCATTTGATTAAAATCCATCCAATGACCAAAAATGATGAGCACAGCCATAAAAGCTACAATAGTATAATTCCTCTTTGAACTCCTGCTCATTAGTATTAACAACGGACAGATGAAATTGATTACAAAATTCAAATAATATATTCCTTTCCAAACACCTTGGTTTGTTCTTGGTTGGAAATAGGCGGTTTCTTCCGGTTGATTTGAATACCAGATGAGCATATACTGGCTAAACCACAAATACGTCCAGAAGATAGAAAATGCAAACATGAATTTTCCAACATCATGCAAATGCTCATCAGTAGTATACTCAAGATAACCTCTGTTTTTGAGATAAATGATAAACAATGCTATCAGTGACATGCCACTTACAAAAGAACTGGCAAAGGTGTACCAGCTATACATAGTGCTGTACCAATGCGTGTCGATGCTCATCAACCATAACCAGGGTACAGTAGAACCAACTGTCAGACCAAACCATACAGTAAACAACGCCGCAATAACAGTATTTCTTAAAACCCAGCTTTTTCCCTTTTCCAAATCCATAGGTCCTTCGTCAGTTTCCCGGGACAATTGCCTCATTCGCATGCCTAAGTAACTCCATAAACCGATAGATAAAAGTGTCCAGATAACAAAAAATGTAGGATTTAGAAAGCCAGTCTTTTTTATTATAACCTCATCATTACCCGGATGACGCCAATGATATATAAGATTATGGTCACCATGATTTAATCCAAATACTATAAAAAATAAAATGAAGACAGCTATCAAACCAAAAATCCAAACGACAGAAGATATGGCTTCGGGCACTCTGCGAAAAGCTATCTGCCAACCGCCGTGTGCAAGAGTGGTAACGCATATAAAAAACATGGCAGCGTTGCAAACCAATAAAAAGAAGATACTGTTATAAAGCAATGTTCCCCAGAAAATTGCCTGCTGGTGTTCATCGCTGCTTAATCCTTTTGTAATAAATCCAATAATAAATGCCAGAATACCTGCTCCCATCAAACCAATTGACCAGGTTCTCATGGTACCGGTTACTTCAAATTGCTCTCTGATAGATGCCATCTTAATATTTTTTGATTGCAGTTTGTTTTCGTGTAGTTCTTATTTAGCCGTAGCAGAAGCGCCAGCAGCGGTACTGTCAGCACCTGCACCTGCAGTTTCTCCTTTAGGCTGTTTAGATTTAACGTATTGAGCCACCATCCAGCGTTGCTTCCTGTCTAATTGCGATGCATAACTTCCCATCAGGTTTTTTCCATAAGTCGTCACATGATAAATTGTTCCTTCAGGCAAAGCAACAATTTTAGGATCTCCTACAAGATTTGCGGGTTTTGCTGCAAAGGGTCCGTTTCCTCCTTTGTACAAAGGACCATTTCCATCTAAAGCAGGTCCGTGACAAATCGCGCAGTTGATCAGATAAAGCCTTTCTGCTTCGACGAGTTCCGGTGCATTCAATTTAGGCAACGGATCCATTACTCCAGCACTTTGCGCATATCCTGCACTGTCGTTTGTTAGATGATAAGGCAATTCCTCACCCCTGCTTACAGTTCCTGCCACCGGACGGTTATTATAATTAATATTTTTAGAAGCCAGGTTTTCATGATCTGCATAGGTTTCATAAGCCCGGCTGTAATACATGTCAGGCATATATATCCTGTTGGGTTTACTGCTATCATGGCAACTGATCGCTAAAACTGCAGAAAGCGTAAAAACTGATATGACTAATAATTTCTTCATCTTGCGTTGTTCTTATTATTCAATTATCCGATCACAGGATTTTCTTCTGCATATAATTTTTGCTCTACATCGTATCTTCCAAACCACCAATCTGACTCTGCAACCTGGTAGTTTACTTCACTTGCACCGGTACTTTGCAAAAAACCTTTCAAATCTTCCACATTTGTTCTTTCGGTACATTCTATAACCATTACAAAAAGATCGTCAGTAGCACGTGGATGAAAATGATGCTTTTTTAAGAATGGAGCTAACTGGCACAAATAACAAAAAGTGATAAACATTCCTACTGCGGCAAACAACACTGTAAGCTCAAAGGTAATAGGAATAAGTGCAGGCAAAGGAAAGTTAGGCTTGCCGCCAATGTTCATTGGCCAGTCCTGGGTAAAAACCCATCCCATACAGGCAAGTGCAGTTGTAGTTCCGGTAATACCATAAATAAAACCTGCTGTGTGAAGACTGGTTTCCCTCATTCCAAGTGCATGATCCAATCCGTGCACAGGAAAAGGAGTATACACATCCTGAATTTTATAACCGGCATTCCTCACCTTTTTTACAGCCGGAAATAAGACTTCCTCATCAGCAAAACATCCGACTACATATCTTTTTACTGCCATAGCCCGTACCCAAAAGGGTCAATTTAGTTAGTAATAATGTTAAGTATCATCTTCCCTTACAACCCTACAGAGGGCCAGGAACTAATGTGCATAGTCATGTGCGAACTCTTCCACTTTCTGATCTTCCACTTTATCCATCCGGTCTTTATAATTCTCGCCTGATGTTTTCAAAATATATTTAATCTCTGTAACAGCAATGGTTGGGAAATATTTTGCAAAAAGGAAGAAGCATGTAAAGAATAATCCAAATGTTCCTAAGTAAAAACCTATTTCCCATATAGAAGGACTATAATAAATGCTCCAGCTACTGGGCAAATAATCGCGGTAAATAGAGGTAACAATAATTACAAAACGTTCGAACCACATTCCGATGTTTACAATTACACTCATAAAAAAAGTAAACGCAACATTTCTACGCAACTTACGGAACCAGAAAACCTGTGGAGAGACCACATTACAAAACATCATTCCCCAATAACTCCAGCCATAAGGGCTCATAATGTTTGCCCTGCTATAAAAGAATGCGTAGCTTTCATATTGGTTCTGGCTGTACCACGCCATAAATAATTCGGTAAGATAGGCACAACCTACAATCGAACCAGTCAGAACTATTACTTTGTTCATAGCTTCAATATGTCCGAGAGTAATGTATTCCTGAAGATTTAAAACCTTTCTTACTACAATCAGCAGCGTCTGCACCATTGCAAAACCTGAGAAGATAGCTCCGGCAACAAAGTAAGGAGGAAAGATGGTAGTATGCCATCCGGGTATCACCGATGTAGCGAAGTCAAAAGATACAATCGTATGCACCGACAATACAAGAGGCGTAGCCAATCCAGCCAATACTAAAGATAAAGCCTCATGCCGCTGCCAGTGTTTAGTGCTGCCAGTCCAGCCAAAAGATAAAACACCATAAAATAATTTGCGAAATTTGGTTTTAGCCCTGTCTCTTACAGTTGCAAGATCAGGTATCAACCCAGAATACCAGAATAATAAGGAAACGGTAAAATAAGTAGATATTGCAAATACATCCCATAAAAGCGGAGAATCAAAGTTTACCCAAACCGGTCCGCGTGTATTAGGATAAGGAAATATAAAAAATGCAAGCCATACACGGCCCATGTGAAAAATTGGAAACTGACCGGCACACATTACCGCAAAAATTGTCATTGCTTCCGCTGCCCTGTTAACCCCTGTTCTCCACCCCTGCCGAAACAGCAGCAAGATCGCCGAAATCAATGTTCCGGCATGACCAATACCTACCCACCACACAAAATTGGTTATATCCCAACCCCAGCCCACAGTTTTATTCAAGTTCCACTGTCCGATACCATACGTCACATCCCTGTAAACGCTATAAACACCAAATAACAAAAGAGCAACAGAAATGGAGAATCCTATATACCATAATCTTGATGGCTTAGATTCAATAGGACGAATGATGTCTTCCGTAATCTGGTGATAATCTTTGTTACCATCTACCAGTGGTTCCCTGATTTGTGATTCGTACTTTAAATGCATCGGATTGGGTTTAGCACCAGCTCATGCTGATCTTATAATTTTATTGATTCTTTTTCCCCTGTATTCTAATCTTAATAAATATCTTTTTTTTGTTTCCAGCTTACCAATACTCTTCGACATCGTTGTGTCACTCACTTCATCTGCAGCAAAAAATCATCCGGCCACTTGTCATTTGCCAGTAAGCCCCTTCAAGCGTTTGGTTTAACGAACGCCTTCTCCGCTATCCTCTTTTTTTCCCTGGTGTCCCGCACTTGTTTCCTGCACTTTGTCTCCCTCCAGGTGCACAATCTCATCCGTATTTCTAACTTTTGCAAGATAGCTGACATTAGGAAGAGTATGAATCATTTCAAGCGTATAAAACAAGCGTCCCTGGTTATCTGCCCTATGCTCATAAATAGCGCTTTTTTTGTCATTTACATTACCAAAAACAATGGCATCGGTAGGGCAGGCCTGTTGACAAGCTGTTTTTACATCAAACTCTCCATTTTCCCCTGACTTCAACGGACGGCTTTCTTTTTTAGCCTTCAGTTTACCATCTTGTAACCGTTGTACACAGAAAGAACACTTTTCCATTACTCCGCGGCTTCTTACAGTTACATCTGGATTTAAAACCATCCGGGTTAAATCATCATTCATCATAAAAGTAGCATCACTTATGATACCTCTTTGGTTATCAGGAAAACTATCCGATCCCTGGTAATCCGCCCAGTTAAAACGGCGAACTTTGTAAGGACAGTTATTAGCGCAATACCTTGTACCGATACAACGGTTATAAGCCATCTGGTTTAATCCCTCACTGCTGTGCATTGTAGCAGCAACAGGGCAAACATTTTCGCATGGTGCATTGTCACAATGCTGACAAAGCATTGGTTGAAATACAACACTCGGATTTTCGGCACTTCCGCTAAAATAACGGTCAATCCTTAACCATTGCATGTCATGGTATCTTGCTACTTCATTTTTACCAACTACAGGTACGTTATTTTCTGCAGTACAAGCAGTAACACAGGCATGACAGCCGGTACAACTATTCAAATCAATGCTCATACCCCATTTAATTCCTGGCTTAGGAAATGAAGGATAAAGAGTGGCATCACGCTCGTAATTCTCTCCTTCTTTAGGAGCAAAGTCTTTATGCAATTCTTCTCTCCGCTCACTAAACATTTCCGGCTCTTTGTGCAGGGTTGCTAAAGTAGTTTCTAATACTACTTCTGTACGACCTTCATAAGACTGATGGGTTTGGTTTTGCGCAACTTTGTATCTGTATCCTGCATTTGAGACTTCTGCTGCAGAAACAAAATAATCTCTTGTTACTCCATTAAAAGCTACGAAAGGATAAGCATTTTTGCCTGTTCCTGCTGCAGCCTTACCTATGTTAGTTTGTGCTTTTTCAAGATCTTTTGAATTACCATTATCATTAATTCGATAGACTTGCCATTAGCAGTTATCTTTATCACCTGTTTTTCAGGATGCACCTCGTAATCATCGGTATCACCCTTGTCATTAAGGTTTATTTTAAAAAGACTATTGGCCAATGCAGGTGAAATAACCGCGTAATTATCCCAGGTAGCTTTGGTTATAGGATCAGGCGTTTCCTGCAGCCAGGGGTTATTCGACTGTTGTCCGTTGCCAATAGAAACTTTCTGGTACAATACCAATTCCTTATTACCACCTTTTTTCATTCCTGAAATAGCGGCAACGGCTTGTAATACTGCGCTGCCATTAAAACCTGCCGATTTTCCTGCAGCAGCAGTTGTGTTCATTACAGGAATATGTAAACTTCTTGCAGTATCGGGAGAGCCGGATGTTTGGGTTGTAAGAATGGTCTTTGTGCTTGTACCTCCATTTATAACACCATCCTGCAAGGCTTTGTCCCAATGCGATTCACTTCCCAATTTGCCTACCCAGTATTGCTTATAAAATGCTATGTAATCGGTAGGTGAACCGCTCCATTTTAAAAGACTATCCTGCCATTGGCGGGTCTTAAATAATGGGTTAATAGTTGGTTGTATCAAAGAAACAAAACCTGTTTTTGGCTCCGCGTCACCCCAGCTTTCAAGATAGTGATGATCAGGAATTACATATTTACACAGTTCTGTTGTTTCATCCATCTTTGCATTAAAAGAAACGGACAACTTTACCTTTTTCAAGCCATCAGCAAAACGCTTGCTGTCATAATAATTATAAACCGGGTTCGCTTCATATATCAGCAATGCACCTATTGCACCTGCATTCATATCAGTCAACAGCTTTTCCATTTCACCATCAATGCCCTGACATGTGTTGTAGGTTGATGACCAGTCGATGGTTGTTCCATTTGCACCTATCAGTTCATTTATACCATTTACAATAATTTGAATATTCTGATCATTGCTTCCTGAAAGAACAACTGCTGCGCCTTTATTTTTAGATAACTCAGAAGCAGTTTTTTGAACACCTTGCTGTAACCTTGTGTCAAGGGCAGGGGCTGTAACCGCTCCACCAAGTGCAGCATACAAAGCCAATGCAATGGCACCGGTTTCAGAGGGCCTGTGATGATATCTTTCATCTGCATTAGCGCCCGTCATACTCATCATACTTTCAAACTGAATATGACGGCTCATGGATAAATTTTTCTCATTTATCTTTCTGCCTATCGAATACTGCTTATTAAACTCAACAGGGCTTACTCCACACGCTAAAAAGTCAGTGCTTAACCCAACAATTACTTTGGCTTTGGATAAATTAAAAGAAGGTATCGCTCTGTTATTATAAGTCTTTTCATTAGCCAGCAACATTCCGCTGTGGCTAACTGCATCATAAATAACCTGGCGGCTGCCGGGATACTTTGCCAAAAACTGCTGTATAACAAGTTTAGTAGTAGGTGAAGTAACAGAACTGGTAAGTAAAACAAGAGGAGCACCACCAACACGAGCAAAATCGGCAGCAACCATTTTATCGAAAGCATCAAAAGTGCTTACTTCTTTGCCATTTGCCATCGGATATCGCAAACGACTTGTATCATAGAGGTCGAGAACCGATGCCTGCATTCTCGAAGAGGTACCGCCAAAAGTTACAGGTGACAGTTCATTGCCTTCAATTTTTATCGGACGTCCATCCCGTACTTTAGCCAGGGCAGGTATGGCTTCACCATCCTGTACAAAAGTGGTAGCATAATAATTTGCTAAGCCAGGTACAATATCTTCAGGTTTATTTACAAAAGGAATGGCTTTTTTTATGGGTACTTCGCAACTGGCAGCGATCGTAGCAGCGGCAGTACTAAATCCTAAAAACTTTAGAAAATCTCTGCGGGGAGTTTTAGCATCTAAAAGCCCCTTGTCATCTACCTCAACAGGCAAATCTTCCTGGAACTCGTCTTCAGCAGCGGATTGATAAGCATTTGATTTATTCAGCTCCCCAAAACTTTGCCAGTACTTTTTTTGCTCCATAATTTTTAATTTAGCCCCAAACCCTTGATGGGGCTTGAAAACCTAGATTTGGTTATTTTAATTCTTCAATAATTATTTCCTTAAGTCCCTTTTAGAGGGTTGGGGCTAATAATGGCATTTTTGACACTCGGTACCGCCGATTTTTTCAACTGTAATTCCCTTAGCACTATCAATTCTACCATTTTTTAGATCATCGTGAAATTTCTGGTAAATACTGTAGAAACCATTGTCTTTAAACTGCACCTGGGTTGTACGATGGCAATTGATACACCATCCCATACTTAATTCAGCAAATTGTTTCGCCACATCCAT
>CAXUMK010000010.1:27427-47985 GCA_964251885.1 uncultured Segetibacter sp.
ACCATGACAGGTTTGGCATTGTACTTTTCCAGCTTTTACATGCTGTGAGTGGTTAAAATAAACGTGGTCAGGTAAGTTGTGAATCCTGTTCCACTCTATAGGTTTGGCTTTACTTGGATCCCACAATTTAGACACAGCAGGATTGAAACCTGCGTATTGATATAATTTCTTTATTTCTGCTGAACCATCTACTTCTGTTCCGTCTTCTTTGTAAAGCTTATCCTTACCTGAATACTCATTAATAGCCATGTGGCAATTCATACAAATATTAACAGAAGGAATATTAGCATGCTTACCGTCCTGCGCACCACCGTGACAATATAAACAACTTATCTGGTTGGTACCTGCATGCACCTTATGAGAATAATAGATTGGCTGATCAGGCTGATAACCTTTGTTTCTGCCTAATGAAATAGCGGCTGACACAGTTAAGTAACCACCTACACAAAACAGTAAAATAACCACAGTTGCTATGTAGGCTTTGTTTCTCCAGAAGGGAACCGGTTCCAATGCTGGATGACCTTCTTTTTCGTCTGATAACTTTTTAAGATTGCTGTTGATTTGAAGCAAAGTCAATGCTACAACAGCCAGTATTAAAGTAAGAATTCCATAAAGTAAAGTATCGTCGCCACCATTTGAGGTTGATGTAGCTCCGGCACCGCCTCCGGTATCTGTTCCCGGAGCAGGGACAGTTTTTATATAGCCAAGAATTGCATCGATCTCGGCGTCAGTAAGATTTGGGAACAAGTTCATCTGGGTTTTGTTGTACTTCAGATATAACTCATTCGCATATTTATCGCCGGTTCTAAGAAAAGCCTGGTTATTGTGTATCCATGCATGAAGTTTCTTTTTATCTCCATTCCAGCGTTGCTCAACACCTGCTAAGGCTGGTCCTGTTAAATCCTTATTAACGGCATGACACGAAGCACAATTTGAGGAGAATAATGCCTGACCGTTTGCCTGGGCAAAAATTTTATTACTACATAAACAGAAAATGATTACTACTAAACTAACTAATGTTTTTGCTATTGGTCTGTGCTGAATCATATACACAAATAGTTGTGCTTTGATATGGAAAAATTTCCGGGAATGGTTGCAAAAATAGGTCACGTTCTTCACATATTAACAACAAGGTAAAAAAAAATTTTTACAGTACTGGCGCGGGTTTCAAAGGATTTTGAAAAAGCCTGAAAATTAATTGTCATTGTATTGTAAGCAAAAACCGGTTAAAATATTGTTTGTAGAAAGTCTCTTTTCTTACTCAAAATTTTCACCCACCTTTATATTATTTTATACTATGTTAAGCCCTGATAACAACCATCAAAAAAATTTAATACAAAAACATCTTGCCATCTTTGCTTCAGGTGCCGGAAGCAATACAAAACAGATTATTGAGTATTTTAAAGGGAACCAAAATATTTCTGTAGAATTAATTGTATGCAATAAACCGGGGGCTGGTGTAATTGAAATTGCCGGAAGTTATGGCATTCCTGTTTTGATGATCGAGAGGGCTTTTTTTTTTCATGGCGACAGTTATATTGAAGAATTTCAAAGATCAGCGATCGACTTTATAGTACTTGCCGGCTTTCTCTGGAAAATACCTGAAAAGTTGATTGAAACTTTCAGGGACAGGATCATTAATATTCATCCTGCTCTTTTACCAAAATATGGCGGAAAAGGAATGTATGGTCTTAAAGTGCATGAAGCGGTAATAGCTGCAGGAGAAAAGGAAAGCGGTATCACCATTCATTATGTAGATGAGCAGTACGATAATGGGGATGTCATATTTCAGGCAAGATGCCCGGTATTTGAAAATGATAGCCCCGATACTTTAGCAGAAAGAATACATCGCCTTGAGCATGAAAACTTTCCCAGGATCATAGAGAAGTGTGTGATGAAATTACGCTAAGGGAAGCTGCTTTTTACATGGAAGTATATCTTTTCTTCTTCCATCATTCCATTGGTTTTTACTTCGGTTTGAAAAGAGTTATTATCCTTCTCATTCGTGCGACACCGCAATAATGAATGTTTTATGAAATGTAAATGCCGGTATCCACAAACTTCACTTATACTTCCAACCGCATAAAAATGTGCAATTATTTTTGTGGAGCGGGGCTGCATTACTACTATTTACATCGTTGCGTCGCACTCGTGTACTTTTATTCATTATTCATCAATGCGCAATCTTATCCCTCGTGCAGTATAAAATTACCGGAAGGATCTCCTTTATTCCTTCCATCATTAATAAACCACAAAAGTTTTTGAATCATTTTCAACCGATTATCTTCGTTTGACTAAACGTAATCATTATTATGAAATCTATTCGCTTGTGCCTGCTGTTGATTATTTCGGCAGCTTTCATTACTTCCTGCAAAAAATCGGTTCCTAAACAAACAAAATATATTCCTAAAAATGCTGTTTTTGTGGCAACGATCAATACAAAGTCGCTGCAGAGCAAACTGATGAAGAATCAGGCTACATTAGAAAACATCATAAAAAATGTGAGCGGCAGCGACACCTCGGTAACCAAAGGCAAACAGGAGTGGGAAGACTTGCTGGCATCGGGAATTGACCTGGATGAAAACTTTTACGTAGCGGTTGTAAATAAAGGCGGTGGAATGACGACCGGCAAAGGCACGATGGTAACATCGGCAATCGGTGCATTGAAAGATGAAGGAAAACTGGAGGCATACATAAAAAAGAAAGACCCCGCAAGTGAAGTACGGAAAGAAAAAGATTACAGCTATTCAACCATTCATGGAGACAATATCGTTGCCTGGGGCAAAGACGTGGTGATTATGATATCATATCAAAAAACGTTTTCGACCAACGATATGGAATATGACAGTGCTACCCACTCTTTTAATTTAAGAAATCCTGCCAATTCTGTAAACGATATGAAGACGGAGGTCGAAAGTGATTTTAATTTAAAAGAAGACGAGTCTGTCGCTTCGATCCCCGAATTCAGAGACCTGATGCAGGAAAAGTCTGATGCAAGTATATGGGTAAACTCAAGCGCGTCAATTGGCGATTTGCCATTGCCTTTGCCAAAACTGAAAGAGCTTTTTTCGAACAGCTTTACGGCTGCAAAAGTAAATTTTGAGGACGGCAAAATTGTGCTTGACTCAAAGTCGTACTACAGCAGCCAGTTGAAAGACATTCTTAAGAAATCTTCCGGTTCAACTGCCGATCTGGGATTGATTGAGAATTATCCTTCAGACAACATCAACGGATTTGGCGCATTTTCCTTTAATCCTGAGCTCATAAATGAATTAGTAAAATACCTTGAAGTCGGCGGAGTGGTGGATATGTATTTGACTAAAATGATGGGCAGCAACTATACTTTGCCGGAAGCTTTGAAAGCAATTAAAGGTGATTTTGCAGTGATCGTTTCAGACTTTGCAAGCGCACCGGCTGCTGATACCGCAACAGGTATGCGGCAAGGCTCTATGCCAAATCTCAAAATGCTTCTAAATATTCCTGTCGGCGACAAAGTACAGATGGACAGGTTGCTCGACAGGCTTGTGTCGATGCAGATGCTTGTGAAAACCAATGGTCAGTATAGTCTTACGCCTAACCTTCAAAAGGTTGGTTACCAGTTGACGGCTGATGATAAAAACGTCTTTATAGCTTCTGACGAAAATTTGCTGAACCAGTACAAGGCAAAATCGAAGAAGGCAAATTTGAATAAAGATGTAATGAGCGACCTGAAAGGAAAATCGGGGATCATGTATGTAAATATCGAAAGCATTTTAAACGGCATGAACTCATCAGGTAATGTACAGGTAAACAATGTACTTCCAAAAGCAAAAGAAACATTCAAAGACATGGAAGCCTATACCGAAAATTTTAACGGCAAATACGTAGAAGGGCATGCAGAGCTTCACTTTAAAAATGAAAAAGACAACAGCCTTACCTCTTTGCTCGGTTTTATAGAAGTAGCAAGTAAAAATGTGAATAGAAGCTTTGGAGCAGGCAATATGGGTATGTCTGCAGATAGTTCAGCAATAATACAACCGGAAAAGTAATTGCTAATTCTTATATTTTTTGTATTCAGTCAGTCAGTCTGCTAAAGCAGACTGGAAGTGAAGTCTTTTTAACAATCTTCATTTATTGCAGTCGGCTTTAGACAACTGATAAGTTTAATAAGAATATCTTTTTGGCCAGCTTCCGGTTTTTCAAATAAGCCCCGGTTGTGTCACTCCCTTGTACGGTATATTTTCATTGGAGCATAAAGGCAAAACAGATTAAAATAATCATAACCTTTTAAGTAGTTGAAGGTAGAATTAAACAGAGTGACAACATTATGCAAATACAATTACAACAGGTAGTTCCCATTCCATTAAAAGAAAAGTTCAGCCAGCGTACATCCAATATCTGGAATACGAACATCACTTTTCAAAAAGGAGACTGGATCAAAATAGTCGCTCCCAGCGGAACCGGCAAGACTACCTTGATGAACATTTTGTATAAGGTAAGGCACGATTATGAAGGTCTGGTAAAATGGGATGGTCTTGATTTGAAGAACATTTCAGGAGATGAGCTTGCAAAACTGAGGCAGCAAAAGGTGAGCGTAATATTCCAGGACTTACGGTTATTTGAAAACCTGACTGCACGGGAAAATATAGAGTTGAACCGGGTTTTGCAAAAACCATATTATAAGGCAGCGATGATTGATGAAATGGCAGACCGGTTAGGCGTGACACACATTCTAAATCAACGGGCAGGAGTATGCAGTTATGGCGAACAGCAAAGAATAGCTATTATCCGGTCGCTTATGCAACCTTTCGACTGGCTTCTGATGGATGAGCCTTTCAGCCATCTGGATTTAATGAATATGCATAAGGCAGCAATGCTTATTGGCACAGAATGCGTTAAAAGAAAGGCAGGTTTTGTACTTACCGATCTTGATGAAGACATTCTTTTTCCTTACACACATTCGCTCAGTTTATAACGCAGCCCTCAATTCCCCGAAGGGGAAAGAAAGAAAAAAACTAAATCAACTGTTAAAGAAAATAATATGGACGGCAGCGCCCTCAATTCCCCAAAGGGGAAGAAAGAAAAAATACTAAATCAACTGCTAAAAAAAATAATACGAACAGGTGTTGGGAGGAGTCGTTTTATTATGGCTGGAATTGGATTAGCTATCGCCATGTTACTTATTTTATCTGCGGTGCAAATTCAGGTGAACTACAATGAGCTGCTGTATGGAAAAAGCAACCAAGACAGCATTGCAAACTTTTTAGTAGTTGCCAAAGTAATTGATGGCAACAAGCGTGAAAATGTGTTAAGTACCGAAGAAATTGAAAACCTGAAAAAACAACCGTTTATTGAGAAAGTCGGATTGCTTACTGCAAGCCGTTTTAAAGTTTCGGCTCAAAGCCCGAGCGAACGGTTTCCTTTTTACACAGATATGTTTTTTGAAAGTGTTCCCGATGAATTTATCGATGTAAAAAGCAATGACTGGAAATGGGAAACAGGCTCGACCACCATTCCGCTGATTATTCCAAACCAGTTTTTAGACTTGTATAATTTTGGCTTTGCTCCCTCCCAAAACCTGATGCAACTAACCCAAAGTATGGTGATGGCTTTGCCTATTGTTTTAAATGTCACTTATCAAGGCCAGCCCATTCGCTTCACGGGCAAAGTAGTTGGCTTTAGCGACCGTATTTCTTCTGTTTTGGTTCCTCAAAATTTTCTGGCTATGGCCAATAAAC
This sequence comes from uncultured Segetibacter sp., assembly GCA_964251885.1. Classification (GTDB taxonomy): domain Bacteria; phylum Bacteroidota; class Bacteroidia; order Chitinophagales; family Chitinophagaceae; genus Segetibacter. Next base: position 33,145 of record CAXUMK010000010.1, read on the forward strand.
AATTTGGAACGCAGGGAGAAGTAAAGTCTTCAAGAGTTGTCATACGAACCAGCGACCTTGGCAATCCGCAATTGGTAAAATATTTAAAAGATAATGGACTGGTAACCGATGCAGATAAAACCAGGTTTAGCCAATACAGGAAAATTGTAAATACAGTTGTAAATGCTTCGTGGCTGACCGGCGCTGTCATGTTATTGTTTGCATTGCTGGTGTTTTCGCTGTTCATCCAGCTTACCATTGCATCCACCAAAAATGAAATCAATTTATTAGTAACGATCGGCGCATCGCCCAAACAATTGCAGCAGTTTTTAATGAAGCAGTTTCTTCCTGCCAACGTGGTTATTACAATCGTTTGCCTTGCTGTAATTGCTATTCTGCAATACATTTTGCAAGCTTTCCTTCTAAAGCAAAATATGTATGTCAGCCAGTGGATCTCATGGTATACAGCCGCTGCTGCGGGAGTAATACTTGTTGTGTTATGGCTGGTTAATTATACAACCATTAAAAAGTATATAAAGGAGACTGAAAAGTAGGAAGGGGCTGAAAAATAGCTAATTCTGATTTTTAGGTGCTGTTAAGCATTTTAAATTTAGCGTGTTGACGCATTACACCAAATGTTTAATAAGCCCTTCAGGCTGGAATTTTGGTAATACAACTTCACATTTTAATATAAAAAACCCCCATCGGGGGTGATATTTTTTATCTCAATCATAAAATTAACACAAGTATTATCCTCAAAGGCCACTTCAAAATCAGTAAGGATTTTTATTATACTCTTCTTTAAAGGTTTTTGTGCAACTATATTTTTCCTGGTCGATGATGCCATTTAATTACTATATCCATCTGGTTTTAGCAAAAGAAAATGTACCAAGCTATCTTGCCATTGATGTTCCTTTCATGTAGCTGTTCATTTATCCATTTGCTGCTATTGGTATAGAAAAAATATTGCCTCTCTGGGGCTTTATCTAAATTGTTTTTGGTTGTTAAGTTATCATAATATCGCCCCAAAAGGGGCTATAAAATGCTTCACATTTTGCTTTCACCTGTAACCTAATTTTCAAAAGTCCTTAAAATAAGAATTAGTTGAAAAGTTAGGATGCATTTCAGATTTCTCTTCTAAAAGTTTCGTCAATTTGAGTAATTGATTTAGGTTCCTAAACAAGTTCTTTGAAGTTGGCATGATATAAATTTTAGTGTTGAGATATCTTGTTTACCTTTTTCAGCCGGCTACACCGGCGGCTATTCAGATGAAAGCCTTTCAGGCTTTAAAACCTCTTTTTATATTGCACATGGGTTAATATTGTGCATTGCTGAATAATGAATAAAAGTACAAGTGTGCGACGCAACGATGTAAAATAGTAGCAATGCAGCCGGGCTCAAAAAAATCATTTGCACTTATCTATCAAACCGGTTAAGAAGTGTTTTAAAGAGCAGCTATAGTACATTATGAGGAGTTATGCGTTTTAGTATAGTCGATAAAACTGCACTGAAGATTACAAAACCCACAAAAATTAGATAACCCGGCTGCAGAGAGGTATTATTGGTGGTAATCGTGGTGATGTAACTGTTTTGAATATTCAGGTTGGTAAGCTGGCTTTCGAGAATTCCGTCGAGACCAATATAAGTCATCAGGATACCTACAACCATTACATCGGCCATACTCCATTTGCCCGACTCAAAAGCAAAATATCTTACCACTTTGTTTTCTGCAAATTCTTTCGTGCTCAGTATGTGAACACCTGTCGCAACCAGCTTTACAACAGGAAAAATAATAACGAATACCAGAATAAGAATACCTACCAGCACGGCATCTGGTTTTGGCTGTTTCAACAATACTACAACAATATTGAATATGCTCTTACTTTGAAAAAACAGCACCTGGTTTTCGAAAGCTACTTTTTGACCCATCATCATAAAATTGAGGGTTTTGAGACGTGCATCTACCTCTATAATCGTGGCTGTTACACCGACCAATAAAAGCACTAAGGCAAACAACAGCGACATAATAAAAAGTGCTGAATGTAAATGCACACTCTTTCTTAATAACAACCATATACCAAGTGCAGCCAAAACGCAGCCAAGCATAGCGTAGGCATAATTATAAGTAACCGCACGGATAGACACCAACTGGGCATTTATCTGTTTATTAAATTCAGCAGCATTAGAAACGTGATATTTGCTTTGGATATGGTGGTTAAGTTCAGCAATAGCAGTTGTAGTACTGTCATACGTTTGTTTTTTGAGTTGATTAATCTGACCCGTGGCAATGTCCTTCAACCTGTTTGTGCTGGCAGGGCTGTTAACCTTGTCTATAATAGTTTTCGCAAATGATGGTACCTGTGCCTGTATCTGATCTTCATTCACAAATTTATTGAAAGCAAATTTTTTAAGCTTGCCACTAAAGGTTGTTTGTGGTTTGTTGATTTGTGCAACCAGTTTGGAAATAAGACTGTGAAACTGCTGTTCGATCTGAGCCTGCAGATCTTTCTTCTGTTTACGGGTCAGGTTGAAACCCTGTACCTGGTTGCTTACAACCGCCACTATCTTGTCGCGCCACTGGTCTACCGAGAAAATGCCGAATGTGATATTATTTTCCACACTGTAATCTTCCTTTATTTGTTCCTGCTCTCTCGAAAGCGCATGCAAACGATAACCAAAATAGCCTTCCGCGCACAGCAGTATGCTTAACACCAGAATAAGCAGGAAACCAGGCAAGCCGAACTTTTTAGGCGGAAGATTTTGTTGTTCAGTGGTCAAAGCATTTGATATTTAAATTATTAGATCTGATTATCGGGATAATGATGTCAATGCGTATCGTGAGGCGTAATGAATTTTAATATCGTTGAAAGTATAAGTCCATACAATACGAAGCTGATGAAGATGATATAACCCGGCTGCAAGGCAGTGTTGTTGGTGGTAATGACCGTTAAGAAATCATTCTTTATATTCAGATTGGCTAACTGGCTTTCTAACAGGCCGTTCAGCCCAATGTAAACCATCAATATGGCTATCACGATCACGTCGGCCATACTCCATTTACCAGATTGAAATGCGAAATATTTTACAACTTTATTCTCCGCCAGCTTCTTTTTGCTCAGCAGGTGTACACCTGTAGAGCTCAGTTTCATTACCGGGAACAGTATGCTGAATACCAATATCAAAACACCAACTAATATAGAATCTACCTTTGGCTGTTTTACCAAAACCTCCACCACATCCATGATGCTTTTACTTTGAAAAAACAATACCTGGTTTTTAAAAACTACATGCTCTCCCAATAGTACAAAGTCGAGTGAGTTTATACGTGCGTCTACCTCTATCATCGATGCAGTTAACCCTACTGCCAGCAAAATGAAAGCAAACAACAGCGACATAACAAAAAGCGTGGCGTGCAGCTCAACCCTTTTTCTAAGTAACCACCATAACATAAGAACCACAATAATGCAGCCCAGCATGGCGAAAGAGTAATCGTAGGTGATGGTTCTGATCCTGTTTAATGAGGTATCGAACTTGTTGTTTAACTCCTCTGGTGAAGAAACATGATATTTGTGGTACATAAAATTTGCCACCGAGTCATTTGCATTTGCTGTGCTGTCATAATATGCGGTCTGCTGAAGTGCCGCTAATTTGCCCATGGCCAAAGTGCTCAATTGCTCTTTATTTGCGGGGTTGTCAACCTTGGCTATAATCGCTTTTGCAAAAGTGGGAACCTGTGCCTTGATCTTATCTGTATTTACAAATGTCTTAATCGCGAATTTTTTTAATTTTCCGCCTAAAGAAGTTGCCGGTTTATTAAGCAGTCCTTCGGCTTTATTAATAAGCGCCAGTATGATTTGCTCAACCTCCACCTGCAATTCTTTCTTTTGCTTCGGAGTCATTGTAAAATGACGCACCTGATGATTAATAATACCGGCAATTTTATCGCGCCACTGGTCAACCGAAAACAGCCCGGAAGTGATATTATTGATATTGGCATAGTCTTCCTTCAGTTCTTCCTGCTGATCCGAAAGCTTATGAAGGCGGTACCCAAAGTACGCCTCGCCGCAGAGCAGTATGCTTAATCCAAGAATAAGAATGATGTTGGCCATTCCAAACTTTTTGGCCGGTGTAGGTTTTTCTTCTGTAAGCAAGATGATTTATTTAGACCTTGTGATATATTAACAACTTCCAAAAAATACAGTTGGAGCTTTTTAAAAGGTATTATTAAAACAACGACCAATGGCTAAGTATATTGCCAGTAAGTGGTGTTTATTGTTCTCGTGTAAAATAATCACGCCATGTCACTAAAAATTAGGAAGGTATTCATTGTAATGAACCTGCAGAATTTCCTTCGATGTGGATATTGGATTGTATATACTGGTCTCTGCAGAACATTGTGCAATAAATTTTTTTAGGAACCAGCAGAAGAATAAGTCTTCAGCATCGTTGTGTCACTCACTTATACGGTAAATCTTCGTGCAACTTTTTTTTGAACCACTAAGCCACAAAGGCAGTAAGTTACACTAAGCTTTGTGCTGCTTTGTGTCATTAGTGTCTTAGTGGTTCTATTTGGTGTTTCAATGCCACCCTGAGCAACAAAAGCCTGCAAACATTAGGTTTGCAGGCTTTTGTTGTCTTATTGTTTCTCTCCTGGCGGTGGTGTTGGTCCTTTTACCGAAGGCTTTTGCTGTGGATTAGGAGGTCTTTGTTGTTGAGGTTGTTGAGGTTTCTGCTCTTGCTGATCACCTGGTCGCTGCGGCCTTTGAGGTCGCTGCTGCTGAGGTCCACGATTTTGGGGCTGACCCTGCTGTTGCTGATTGGGCCCTTTAGGTTGCTGTGGCTTCCCCTGAACAGAACCAACAGCAGGCTTGCCTGTATTATTTGGATTACTTTTTTGCTGTGGATTTTGAGACGGCTTTTGCTGTCCTCCCTGTTGCCGAGCCGTATTACGGGGCTGGTTTTGCTGAACAGGACGGTTTTGTTGTACATTTCCTTGCTGCTGAGGTTGACCGGGTCTTACAGCTCCCGGCCTGTCGCTGCCTTTACTTTGTTCTTTATCTTTACGCCGGCGGCTGTTTCTTTCAAGGCTGCGCAGGCTAATCTGACCAACTAAATCAACAAACTCCGGTTCTATCTCTTTAGGTTTAGAACTAACTAATTCAACCGGTTCCAGTTCATCAGGCTTCAAACCCTGCGCATTCATCTTCTGAATTTCCTTTACCCGCGCAATCGTCAGCGGATAATGTTTACTGCTGTCTGGCAAGGTGTACCAAATCAGGTTTTTAAAGATGTCTTTTTTTACAAGATATGCCGGAGCACGGGTAATATGAATGACATCAGCATTGTCAGGAAAATGCTGCAATGCATCTAAGTAAGTATCTAATTCGTAGTTCAGGCAGCACTTCAGCCGTCCGCACTGGCCGCTTAGCTTTGTCTGGTTGATAGATAAATTCTGGTATCGTGCAGCAGTCGTATTAACACTTTTAAAGTCAGTAAGCCAGGTTGAGCAGCACAATTCGCGGCCGCAACTGCCAATTCCGCCAACCTTTCCGGCTTCCTGGCGGGCGCCTATCTGGCGCATTTCTACCTTTACTTTAAACTCTCCTGCGAACATCCGTATCAGCTCTCTAAAATCAACCCGGTCATCTGCCGTATAGTAAAAGGTAGCTTTCTTGCCATCCGCCTGTATTTCCACTTCTGCCAGTTTCATGTCAAGATTTTGTGTTCTTGCCATTGCACGGCTGCGTATCAGCGCTTCTTTTTCACGTGCTTTATTATCCTGCCACTTTGCAGTATCAGTTTCTGAGCTTCTGCGTAGTATCTTTTTTATTTCAGGGCTAAATTCATCCACGCCTTTTTTCTTCATTTGTATGCGTACCAGTTCGCCACTCAGGCTTACTTCGCCCACGTCAAAGCCGCTTACACCTTCTACAGTTACCAGTTCACCTTTTTCAAAATGCTGAAGAGTTGCATTTCTAAAAAACTCTTTACGGCTGCCGTTATTAAAACTGATCTCCACAATTTTGCACGTACTTTCCGGATCGCTAAAAGGCAGGTTCATCAGCCAGTCATGCACATTCATACGGTTACAGCTACCTGTGCTGCAGCCGCCATTGCTCTTACATCCGCCCGGTTTACTGCCTTTAGCCGTTCCACAACTATCACATCCCATATCTTACAACATAAAAGATTAATAAATTAAATTAAGGGAAATTGAAGAGAGAGAGTTTCTGGTAGCCGGCATAGTGCTGCTATAAGACTTTTGTTGCGTCGCACTCTTGTACTGAAGTAGGTTAATGCTGCTTTTTTCGCCTTTTGCTAAAAAGCTAAAATCATCTTTCCATGTACCAATTGAAGAAAGATAAAAACTGAACCAAATAACTTTATTCAACCTGAAAACTTAAAAAATACTTAACCTTTTTTCTTCATCGCAAATGCCGCTCACGCGTTCTCTCCACTTCCGCCACACAAATATTTTATTCAATGTGGCATCTCCGTTTTCAAAAATAATGAATTAAAAAGAATAAAAAGCGATAAAGGTTGTAATGACATTGATTGTCAGAGTACTTTCATAACAGAATTGAAAAAAAACAGCTTACATGGGTTTAAGTTTTCATTATAGCGGAAGTTTTAACAGGGCTGCCTCTTTAGCCTTAATGATTGAAGAAGTAAAAGAGATTGCCGAAGCTTATAACTGGCCATACCATATTTATGATGACACGTTTCCCGAAAACACTTTTGGCAAAACCGCCTTCACCCAAAATATTTATGGAATAAGTTTTACACCACCCGAATGTGAAACCGTCTGGTTTTGCTTTCTCTCCAACGGAAAAATGAGCAGTCCGCTGCACCTGCATTTATATGGCAATTCAGCCGATAAAAAGGAACAGGAATATTTGTATATGCTTTCGGTAAAAACACAATATGCAGGACAACAAATACACCAGTTTTTAATTGAACTAATACGGTATCTAAGCAACAAATACTTTACAAATTTTACCCTATCAGATGAAGGGCAATATTGGGAAACCGGCGACGAAAAACTGCTGAAGGAGATTTTTGAAAGATACACTTACTTTATACATGAGTTTACATCGGGGTTAGAAAATAATCCAAGAAGGAAGGAAGAAACATTTGAAACTTACTTTACAAGGCTGATGGAAGAGATACATAATAAAAATAAGAAATGATGCATTGAACAACTGACAACTGACCACTGACCACTGACCACTGACAACTGACAACTGACCACTGACCACTGACCACTGACTACTGACCACTGACCACTGACTACTGACCACTGACCACTGACCATTCACCATTGACTACTGACTACTCACTACTCACTACGCTGCACTCACCACTACCTTGTCGCGTATGATATGCAGCATCTTTATCGTGAGCGCATGAAAAAGCATTTTGCCATTGGCGTTTCTTTCGATATAATACGAGGCATTGTCTAACTCTGTAATAATTGCCTGCTGCTGGGCTACGCCTGCTATTTTATTTAACCTCTGCGCAAAGTCTTTTTCATGTTCTGACAGCGAAAGATTGGATGGACCTAAAATCCGTAACCGTACACATTGCTCAAGCAGGTGATTGTAGTAGCGCAGAAACTGTTTTTGCTTCTCTCTGCCCAGTTTAGAAACCTCGTCTACCCATTTTACCTGGGCTGCCTGGTTTTCTTTCAGCGTTGCATTCATCCATTCGCGCAGCAGGCTTAGCCAGTCTTCTTCCGAATGTTGCAGAAGCTGTAATGCTTCATGGTAATCGCCCTGTGCAATTCCGGCGACAAGTCTTGCCTGGTCCTGAGGCGTTTCGTTCCTTTCGATCAACGCCTTTTCTACCTCCGCATCTTCCAGGAGAGGAATCTTTACCAGTTGCGTTCTTGATAAAATGGTCTGCAGTATTTCTTCTTCATTTTCTGCCACCAGCACAAACAATGTATTGGCAGGGGGTTCCTCTATCAGCTTCAGCAGCTTATTGCCTTCTTTACCGAGGTACTCGGGCAGCCACATTATCAGCAGTTTGTACTCGCTTTCAAAACTTTTCAGGCTCAATTGCCTGATGATATCGCTGCACTCTTCGGCTGTAATGTTTCCCTGCTTGTTTTCGGCGCCGATAAACTGCAGCCATTCGTAAGCGTTGCCGTAAGGGTTTTGGCGAATAAACTCCCGCCATTCTGCAGCAAAGTCTGTTGACTTCGGTTTATCTCCGCTTTTCTTTGTTATCACGGGGTAAGAAAAGTGAATGTCAGGATGAACCATTTGCCTTGCTTTGTTGCACGCAGAGCATTCTCCGCATGCATCAAAAAGAAAAGGTTTTGTTTCTGCCGGTTCATCTAATCCAAATAAGGAAGCTGCGGGTTGTGCTGCACCTGCTTTTCCATTCACTTTTTCGCACACAACATATTGGGCAAAGGCCAATGCAAGCGGCAAAGCGCCACTTCCCTGTTTACCCAGAAACAACAATGCGTGACTAAGCCTATTTGTTTGAACCATTTCTGCCAGATGGCGCTTTACCTCGTTTTGACCGATAACATCTTTAAAAAGCATAGGAGCGAAGTTAGGAGATAGCCACGAAGGCTCAAAGACACAAAGTTACCAGAAGATCTGACCATGAAGAGAATGTACACTTCTTTGTGTCTTTCCTCTGCTATAGCATATAAATATCAATAAGTTTTTTATTTTGTGCGTAAAACTCTGGTGATCGTAATGAAAGTACGTACCACTTTGCTTATACCTGCTGCCTTTTTTTGCTGTTCGTTCTTTAATGATAACGTAAAGGAAACTATACAATCTGCGCTGATTGATTATTATAAAACCAATCCGCAGGAAAAAATATACATACAAACAGACCAGTCACTTTATGTAAGCGGGCAAACCATTTGGTACAAGGCATTTGGTACAACATACGAAAGGTACACTACCCTTAGTAAAATTATTTATATACAACTGGTGAACGCAGCAGGAAATGTAATACTGCTGAACAAATTACCGCTGCTGCAGGGTAATGCAAATGGCAGTATCCGTTTACCAGACACGCTCAAAAGCGGCGTGTACGAGTTACGCGGTTTTACTGCCTGGATGCAGAATTTTGATGATGAATTTATTTTTCACAAAGTTATTTACATTCAAAATGTAACAGATGCGGTTATACAAGACACAGCCGTAAAACCCGTTGGCAAATTTCAAATACAATTTTTTCCGGAAGGCGGCGATTTTGTTGACAGTAACTTATGCCATGCAGCTTTTAAAGCGACGGATGAATATGGACTGCCTGCAATGATTACAGGGCAAATAACAGACAATGATAAAAAGATCACCGAAATACATTCCATACACGACGGCATGGGAGAATTTGATATAAAGCCTGTGCCCGGACACAAGTATATGGCCACCGTTCATTTTCCTGACAGCAGTATTCAAACAGTTGCATTGCCTGCGCCAAAGCCATCGGGTATCTCCATAAAAATAGCTAAACAAACAGCAACTGATTTTAATGTGAACATACGGTACAGGGGCAATGACTTTAAACAGTTTCAAAAACTGGTATTGGCTGCTTACCAAAGTGATGGTAAGGCAGCCACTTTTCCATTAGAACTGCACCGTGGCGAAACTGTATTTACAGTTCCTCTGCTTGATTTTAGTCCCGGTGTTCTCCGGCTTACTGTTTTCGATATGAATGGTACGCCTCAAGCAGAAAGGATCATTTTTATAGAGCCAAAAAATGAATTACAAACCTTCCTGCATCAAGACAATGTTTTTTATGATACAGCAAAAAGCACATCTTTTGCTTTGACCCTGAAAGATGAAAATGGCAAAGCGGTGAACGGTCACTTTTCAGTCGCGGTTACAAATGCAGATACAGACGGGCAAGACAGCCTGCAGGATAATATTTACACAACCCTTTTTCTTAGTGAAGAATTGAAAGGATACATACACAACCCTGCCTGGTACTTTATTAATACAAATGACAGTACCCGCAAAGCTCTTGACCTCGTTATGCAAACAAGCGGATGGAGACACTTTAAATGGCAGGAATTATTAACAGGTAAACCTGCTGCACCCCGGTATGCTGCGGAACAGGATTTGTACGTTGCCGGGGAGGTGGTTAAATATAATAGCATAGCGACTAAAGACCTGTTCAATTTGCAATTACTGATAGAAAAAGCCGATTCATCTAAATACAGGGGCTATGTTAAACTTAACCGCGAGGGGAAATTTAGTTTGCAGAATTATAATTTTAGCGAAACCTCCAGGCTTTATTTTGCGGGCTTTAATAATAAAAAATTTGATCCTGCAATTGCTGTAAAATTTTTTACATCCCCTGTTGACAGTATTCTATCTGTACCAGCCGGTTTATTTCCATTTCACAATACTGGTTTTCTTTCAACCACATCATGGGGCACCTCTCTTAAACAAGAACAGGAAAACCGTGAAAGGGCTGCTGCCAAAGCATTAACCACAAAATCGGCAATGATTAAAAAGATTGAAGCCCCAGAGCCAACCACCGAAGAGCTGATTAAAGAATATACCAGCCCTTATTTTACATCTGCGGGTACTTTCACCATTGATGCAATCAATAATTCTTTTTCACGTGTCCCTGGTTTCTTCCAGCTTATTAAAAACCGGCTTCCCGCTTTAGCTATCACCGGCACAGAACGCACGCCTCTTTTTGAGCTGGCAAACCAGAGTGTAGCAAATACAACGGCCAACGATAATTCACTTCAGCCCTATCCTTATTTTTATCTTAATGAAATACTTGTTTCTTACGAAGATGTAAGAAAAATACCTTTAGAAAACGTTGCGCTGGTAAGGCAAATACAACCTCCCTTTTTTATGGCTCCTTCAAAAGGGGGCAGACTTGGTGCTATTGCAGTATACTTAAAAAAAGGAAAATCGGTAGAATTTAAACCTCCCATCCCTGCCAAAAAAATAAAACCATTTATTTATAATGGTTATAACATAACGCGGGAATTTTTTACACCTCCTTACATACCTGATCCAGTCACGCATAATGTGTCTGGCACCCGCCGGACTTTGTACTGGAACCCCGGTTTACTACCTGACGAAAACGGCGGCATTCATTTTTCTTTTTACAACCCTTGTCATACCTGCAACTGCCGGATAATTATTGAAGGAATAGATGACAACGGCAGGCTGCTGCATGTAAACACCGTGTTTAAGGTAAACAAGCTGCGGTTGAAATAAGGAAAAAAGACACATCTGAAGCAAAGATTTACCCGGCAGAATCCCAGAAGGCCTTTTCAAATCATCTTATATTATTTATGCTTACTCACACATTCCGGTTTGTATCCACCTTCTCAATGCTTCTACTTTTTCCTCAGGCCACGCACCGTCACACGGCATCGAACCGCTTTCTACTCTTTTTAAAATATTTTCTGCATGCTTACAGACGTCGGCATAGGACCAAAGGTCTAAAGCAAAGCTCATAGATTGCCTGTCTTTTTTTCGAAATAATGATTTGATATGCTTTGAAAAACTTACTTGTTCTTCAAGGTCAGGAAGTATCGCCTCCGGTTCTTCTTCTGGTGGCTGCAGCGCTGAAACTCTTGAGCCTGGAGGCCCTGCAGCCGTGTGCCAGTCCCAATGAGGCATAGGCATATTTTGCGGTGGGTTTGATTCCTTCTGTGAATTTTCAACAGCAAGTCTTGAACCCCATTCTATATAACTTCCAAATGCAGAACGAAATTCAGCATCATTAGGTAGCATTGCTTCTTTGGCAGACTCTGATAATAACTTCACCCATCTTGCCCTTTGTTCTTCGGACAGCAGCTTGTTTATGTGCTGCGATAACATTCTGTTGTAACCACCATATTCTTTACTGTAATTAGGCGGCCCGCAAAAAACTTCTGAAAGCCATTTGGCGACGCGTTCAGGATGGTCTCTCGACATTGTGGCAAACAAAGGCGCTAACAAATCATCCTGAGGCACGTATTTTTCATAAAATAAACGGGTCATACGCAACATAGCAGGATAACCACCTGCCCATTCAAAAATTGTTGGTTCTGCTTTATCATTTTCTGCAGGGTCATGAAATCCTGCGTACCAGTGCATGCCGCTGCAAAAAGGCTTGTTTTGCGATTTGCCGCATCTGCACAGCGCATAATGCTCAGGAGAAGAGCCTTCATTGCGCTTCACCGCTGTTTCGTTTTCGTCAACGAGGTTTATACCTCCGGTAATGCGGTAGGGGCCGTCTTTTGTAACCTCTATTTTTGGTTCTCGTTTATTATGATGGTCTGTATCATTACGAGCTTCAACATCATCTATAGCATAACTTAAGGCGCCAGAAGGGCAATCGCGAACTGCACGAATAATTTCATCCATGCGGCCGCCGCTTGGCGTAACAAACGGTTCTTTGCCAAGACGAAAAACCGAGGCAATCCTGTCTGTACAAAAACCCGAATGCTGGCAGATGCCCCTGTTATCAAAGATGGTTACCTGCTGGCCAATATAAGTATCGCGTTTATCAGCAATACGGCTGACATCTTTTATATCGGTAAAGCCATTTGTTGCGTGTGTGCCATCACAATAAGGTTTGATGGAAGAACTGCCGCAGCGGCAAAGAGCCATTTGAGGCAAGGCAGTTAATGTTTGCCCCAGCCAGTCATAAAAAACATTCATATTTGTGGCGAGGTACGGACCATTCTTTCCTGTTTGAATTCTTTTTGCCACCCCGTTTTGCAAAGTCATTAAATCAGCTATTTGTTTAGTCGCTGCAGATGTATCGGTATTAAAAGCTATCAGGTATTGAAGCGCGGCCGTGGCTTCAAGCAGTTCAGGAATGTGAGGATGAATAACAGACAGCTTTGTTGCTTCCTGTGCAAAAAACCATAAGCAATTATTTAGTGAAGATGTAGAAGTTCCTCCTGGCTCTATACCAACCAAATTTTGGTTTAACGAACTTTCGTTTACACTTTGATTTGAAATGCTTTGTTTATGTAAAACAAGTTTCAGAGGTCTTACAACGCTGTTTAGCAAACGGTTCTTTACAAACAAGGCTTCATCAGAACTGTCTTTAGTGAGAGCAGATACCAATTCCTGCACAGAATTAAAAAGATGCAGTACCGATAACTTCTGGTCTGTTGCGGTGTTTTCTTCCATTATCAATAATTATTAGGACGTAAAGAGGTTTTCCAAAAATATTTTACAGACTATTATTGTGCAATACCTCACTAAAAAGTAGGCTGGTTTGAATCAGCATTAAAAAATGGTGTTTTTTTGCCTTTATTGCTAAACTTCTAAACCGAGGCGGGATAATTGTTAACCTAATTTTTAAAATAACCAGTAATGATTTTATTGAAAGGGAAAAAATACACCTGCCCGGTTGATGTAACTTTAGGACTCATTGGCGGAAAATGGAAATTACTAATCTTGTTTCATCTTCACTATTTTGAAAAAAGAAGTTACAGTGAAATCAAAATTAACCTGCCTGGCATTTCAGAAAAAATGCTGTCTCAGCAATTGAAAGAACTGGAGAGTGATACTCTTATCAGTAAAAATCAACTCTCCGTAAAGCCCAATCGTGTTGAATATTTTTTGACGGAAAGAGGTAAGTCGCTGGGGCCGCTGTACGGGTTTATCTCCAAATGGGGAATAGACTATTTAATGGAAAATAACATTGATTACATCCAGGATCAGCATTTATACAAGTAATATTCTGGTAATTGAGTGCTTGTTGAGTGAGCAAGCTGATAGTGAGCAGAATGATTTATTCGTCCTTTCGCTTACAAAAAAAGTATAATCAACTTATAATACACTCGGGGCTTCAGCATCGAGTATGTAGTGACGCTGTTAGCTTTCCCGCATATTCGTTGAGGAATGAAATTTTATTGAGCACAGTACCGCAGCAGCCCCGACTTCTGCTGCCTTTTGCCTATAAAAAAACTGCTGTTTTTGATGAAACAGCAGTCAGACAATTGAGAATAATTATTTTTAATTGCGCCCGTCTTTTTTATCCTTACTGTGGCCAATTATGTACCCGCCTGCGCCACCCACAACACCACCTATCACAGCTCCTAAACCTTTCTTTTTGCTAATAAGAGCGCCGGCAATGGCTCCGGTACCTGCGCCAATTACTGTACCTTTTGCTGCTTTGCTCCAGCCTTTCTTTTTAGCGGGTACCGGTGTACTTTCGGCTGTGCTTGTACCTGTACCTGACGTACTGCTATATCCGCCATTAGAAGAGCCGCTGCCTGAAGACGAACCTGATGAAGTATGACGAGCAGTATGATGTACTGTTTCTCTTTGGGTTCTTACCGGTGTTTCACTTTTTACAACGGTTTGACTCGAATTACTGGTATCCACCTTTACATACCGGCTGCCATCGCCTGTTACAATCGTGTCGTTTACTCCTTTTAACTCTATCACTTGTCCACGGTCAGCAGCAGCACTGTTTCTACCTGTATCACTTATGGCAGCCGAAGCAGGTTGCGTACTTGTTTTTGGATTGCTGTTGCACGCTGCAAATACAGCAGCGACTACAATGGCTAAAAATTTCTGTTTCATAATATTATATTTAAAAAGTTGCGGTTTTTGATTTCGTAATCTTTACTTATTGCAATTAGCTGCATTCTTACTAATGACCAGTATAAGAGAAAATTGTGCCAGAGTTACCATTGAAAGGGTTACAAAAATTTTATGTTATTCAATTGCAAAGAGTTGGAAGATATGTAAGCTGAAATAAATAGCACATAGATTTTCAAATTTTTTATAAAATCTCTGCACCCTTGTTTCATTAGAAAGTTGTGAAGTACATCACCTGTATACGCAACAATCCTATTCCAAATTCTTCCAAACCAATGAACGCTGATAATATCACAATTATTGTTTGCACCAG
>CAXUMK010000010.1:47995-48568 GCA_964251885.1 uncultured Segetibacter sp.
CAGATGTAGTGGTTATGAACGGATAAAATTATAGACTCTTTGGCTTGCCGAATAAAGAACAAAAAATTTATGAGTGCGACGCAATGATTGACCTATAGCAGTAATGCGGCACGGTTAAAAAATTCTACTCACCTTTTTATTCCTTTCGCAGTAAGGTTACTTTCTAAGCCCAAAGGGCTTAAACAAAAATAGCCATGGGTGAAACCCTGGTATAGGAGATGAATTTTGATCAACCCTGTAAGGGTTGAATGACAAAGATTGGTGAATAAATAGTTTTTGAAAAAGAAAAACTTACTGTTTAATTAGAAGGTACTAAAGGAGGCTAAAATATTCAACCCCTTTGGGGTTGTTATAATCCTGTTTTGAAGCAACCACGGGTTGCACCCGCGGCTACTTTAATTTAACCCTTTCAGGGTTTTCATTTATATAATTAGCACCTTAAGAATAAGAATTATACTTCCCGTCACAGTGATTAGTGGTCAATTGTCAACGAATACAAGTGTCTTGTCGTCTTGCCGAATAAAGAATGAAAAGTAAAAGAGTGCGACGCAACGATGACTCATAGTAGTAATT
>CAXUMK010000011.1:0-9305 GCA_964251885.1 uncultured Segetibacter sp.
CATAGTTTCAAATAATCAGTTGTCTTTTTCTCTTCGAAAAATTTTAAATAATCCAATGGCTCTTTATCCTCATCAATTATGCCGATGCAAAAATCATCTTTAAAGCTCTCCTGCATTTCTTTAGCTACTTTCCCATTTCCTTTGTGGTGATTAACATTATTTTTCCCTGCAACTAAAAGAACTTCAATCAAACAGGAATCAATGTAACATTCAGGGATTATACATTTATTGATATTGTACATTAGGCAGATAGTTTTCTAAATTCAAAAACAAATCCACTCCGTACTGATAAACTTCATGTAGTTCTTCATCACTCATTTTTTTGATTAACGTTTCACCTGTTTCTTTATCATATCCTACAGCGTATATAGCAAAATCTTCTTTATCTAAATTTTCCATAAAATCATTAATCACGAAGGGACTGTGGGTTGCAATGAAATATTGATTATTGTTTTCATCGTACATTACCTCACTGGTGAACTTCGCTGTATATGGAGGAAACATGTGAGCTTCCGGTTCTTCAAAAAGTAGAATTTTTTGCTTATTACTTAAAATTGCTGTTTTATAAAAAATTACTCTTTGCAAAGTATCCGCAACTAATTCATAGGGAATTGTAAAAATTCCAGAAGGAGTGCGTTTTAAAATTGTAAATTTTTGCTCACGGGTATCAAAAAGCAATTCAAGATTATAGGGAACAAATAATTCTTCTATTTCTTTCCGTATTTCAATATTAGTGGATAAAATATTAAAAATATTCTCACCATAAGGATATGACAATTCAGAGTAATTCTTATTAGAATAAGAGACTTGTTTATAGAAATCGTATCTTATTATTTTCATCAACTCGTTTTCTTTCCCAATTGAAGAAGATTTGTAATTAAATAAAGCGCCTTTTGTATTTGCATTTAAGTTGAAACTTCTTTTAACGGAAACATCATTAGAATCATCTAAATATATTTGACCCATATCTGCCTTTTCAAAGGATGTTCCGGTTCTTTCAAATTGCTCACTAAATGATATACTGTCATTTTCAAACCTACCTGTAAATCTATACTTATCGTTTACTTTTATCTCTAGTTGATTATTAATTTGTCCATTAAAAAAAAGAGTTGTAAAGCTTTCTATTCTTATAAAAGAATTAAAATTGAGGTTAGTATCATCAATAGAAAATAAACTCATCGCCTCCAAAATATTACTCTTCCCCGTATTTGGATAACCTATAAAAACATTCACCCTCCGGCAGTCCTCAATTTTTTGATGACGGATAGATTTGAAATTCTTTATTTCTATGTTTTGTATGTGGTTCATCCGCTTTTTGCTGAAATAATTAATTAAGTACAAGTGTGCGACGCAACGGCTGTTTAATGCTTATTCTACAGCTTGCTACCAAAAAACTACGCGACCACTTCCCTCGCATCTGCATAATGTGCCAACCCAAAATTCCTTACCTGGCTTTCTTCAGGGTTTAATACATGCCATTCAAACTCATCTCTAAAATGCCTGATGGCTGCTGCTATTGGCCACGCAGCGGCATCGCCCAAGGGGCAAATCGTATTTCCCTCAATCTTTCTTTGAATATCCCACAACAAATCTATATCGCTCAATTTACCTTTTCCGTATTCAAGATTATACAGCACCCGTTTCATCCAGCCGGTTCCTTCGCGACAAGGGCTACATTGTCCGCAACTTTCGTGATGATAAAAACGGGCGAAGGTTAAAGTATTACGAACAATGCACTGGTCTTCATCCAACACAATAAAACCGCCGGAACCAAGCATACTGCCGGTTGCAAATCCTCCGTCAGATAAGCTTTCATAGTTCATGAGGCGGGTTTGACCTTTTGCAGTTTTCAATAAAAGGTTAGCAGGCAAAATGGGCACAGACGAACCGCCCGGAATACAAGCCTTTAACCTTTTACCTTTGGGAATTCCGCCGCAATATTCATCGCTATAGATAAATTCTTCTACGCTAATCGTCATGTCAATTTCGTAAACGCCGGGTTTATTAATATTTCCACAAGCACTTATCAACTTAGTACCGGTAGATTTACCTACACCTATCTTAGCATACTCCTCGCCACCCATATTAAAGATAGGAACGATGGCAGTAAGGGTTTCAACATTATTGACCACAGTCGGACTTTCCCACAAACCTTTAATAGCCGGAAACGGGGGTTTAATGCGGGGGTTGCCGCGTTTTCCTTCAAGACTTTCAATTAAAGCAGTTTCTTCGCCGCAGATATAAGCGCCTGCGCCCCGATGCACATATATCTCGCAATCAAAACCAGTTCCTAAAATATTTTTTCCAAGCCAGCCGTTTTGCTTTGCCTCGTCAATTGCCTGCTCCAGAATATCGGGTATCCAGGCATATTCCCCCCTGATGTAAATATAAGTTCTGCTGCTTCCCAATGCGAAAGATGAAATAATCAATCCCTCAATCAGCAGGTGAGGCAGAAACTCCATAAGGTACCTGTCTTTAAAGGTTCCCGGCTCGCTTTCATCAGCATTACAAACAAGGTAACGCGGAACTCCTTCAGGCTTGGCAAGAAAACTCCATTTCATTCCTGTCGGGAAACCTGCACCGCCACGGCCGCGCAGACCACTTTTCTTCACTTCTTCCACAATCTCTGCCGGAGACATTTTAAAGGCTTTTTCTACAGCCCCATAACCTCCGTTTTCGCGGTATGCTTTGTAAAACCGAATGCCTTCAATATTTGCTTTATCTAATAATAATTTCATACCCTAAATCCCTAAAGGGACTTTTTTAGTTTTTTGGTTAATCAGCTTTAGTAATTCTGTTTTGCATCGTTGCGTCGCACACTTGTACTTTTTGATTCTTTATTCATCCAATTACGCCTCAAACCTTTTTCCTGTTAGTTTTAAATAAAAAGCATCAGGGTCCATATCTATTTCGTCATTCCACTCAATTTTTTTAGAAGTGGTAATTTTAAAATTTCTGAAATTCTCTTCATCATTCCAATATTTAAAAACTCCTTTACCTTTCCACATACTTAAATCTATCACTCCCGACACTCCATCTTCAAATTCAACAGCTAATTTGTAAGGCGAAAGAGGCGAAGCTGATTTTATAGATGGAATAAATTTCTTCATTTATAATGAATATTGTGAACACCTTCTTCAATACACATTTCTATTACCTCGTCTATATTTTGCATCGCCGCATCGATTGTTTTTCCATAAGAATGGCAACCTTTGAAAGAAGGACACGAAACTATGAAAATTCCATCCTCGTCCTGCTCTAATAGTATCGGAAAGTGAACTTTCTGCTTTTTCATAACTCTACTTTTTCAACTCATGATTAAACATCCAGCTAACTCCAAATTTATCTAACAGCATTCCAAACTTCGCTCCCCAAAATTGGTTTTGAAGCTCCATGGCAACTGTTCCGCCTTCGGCCATCTTTTTAAAAACTTCATCTATCTTCCCTTCTTCTGCTACTTCAACCGATAACTGAATATTTCCTTCTGTTTTTACTTCTTTGCCTTTAAATGTATCAGATATCATGATTACATTTTCACCAAACTGCACCCTTCCATGTATCACTTTATCTTTATAATCTTCATCTACAGGCATGGGACTATCGCCGTAGCGGCTAAGTTCAGTTATGCTTCCTTCTAATGCCTGCACATAAAAGTTCATTGCTTCTTCTGCATTTCCCGAAAAATGAATGTAAGGAGTAAGCTTCATTAGAAATATTTTATAGGTTTCTAATTGTTGATGGCAGAAAAACTCCTGCATTCTTCTATAATCGCATCCACCTTTTCAGCGGTTAGATGTTCCCTAAAATGCTTGCCTAACTGCATCATCGGCGCATAACCGCAAGCTCCCAAACATTCAACTGTTTTTAAAGTAAACAATCCGTCAGGTGTGGTTTCGCCTACACTAATTCCTAATTTGCTTTTGATATAATTGATAATTTCATCACTTCCCCTAAGCATGCAAGGTCCAGTTTGACAGACTTCAAATACAAATTTGCCTACCGGCTTCATATTGTACATGCTGTAAAAAGTAGCCACTTCATATACTTCAATCGGGGTGACATTGAGTACTTTTGCAACGTAATCCATAACAGGAACATCCAGCCAGCCGCCAAACTCTTCCTGTGCTAAATGAAGCACAGGCAACAAAGCGCTTTTTTGCTTGCCTTCAGGATAACGCTGGATTATTTCCTGAACTTTTGATAAACTTTTTTCTGAAAACTGAATTGACATTATTTCTTTTCCCTTTTTATTAATTTATGCATGCTTGAATGAAGTCAAGAAAATCTTTATCTAACTTAATCTTCTTCTTCATATATGCTTCGCTTCTTAGCTACTTTTTTGATTTTTCCATCTCCTCCAAACATCTTTCTTAAATCATAAATTGTATTTAACCGTTCAGCATAAGAAGCATTAGCCCAATAAATGTCATCAGCTTCTTCTGCTTCTGCAAAAGAAACCTTTCTTCCTACCATTGCTATCTTTCTTTTTTTTTCCACAATATAAAATGATAAAAGCCCTATAGTAATTCTGTTGATGAACGAAGTGCGTCGCAACAATGCTCTATCAGCGAACAAATGCCAGTACCAAAAATTCTTCTCCTTAATTCCCTCCTTTGGAGGTTTGGGGAAGCTCATTACCCATCCATCTCCCCCGCAATTAAATTAAGCGAACTCATGCACATAATGGTATCGCTTAGCATGCTGCCTTTTATTAATTCTGTAAATGCCTGGTAATAAATAAAGCACGGTCTGCGGAAGTGCAGCCGGTACGGTGTGCGGCCACCGTCACTTATCAGGTAAAAACCAAGTTCTCCGTTGCCTCCTTCTACGCTGTGATATACTTCGCCGGCAGGTATATCTGTCTCACCCATTATTATCTTGAAGTGATAGATAAGAGCTTCCATTTTTGTATAAACGTCTTTCTTTTCGGGCAGATAATATTCCGGCACATCGGCATGAAAAACATCCGCATCCTTTCCTTTAAAATCCTGCACTTTTTGATAAGCCTGCCTGATAATACTCAAAGATTGCCACATTTCTTCATTACGAACTAAATAACGGTCGTACACATCACCTGTTTTACCAACGGGGATAGTAAACTCAAAATCTTCGTAACTGCTGTAAGGAGAATGTACGCGAACATCATAATCAACACCTGCAGCTCTCAAATTTGGTCCTGTAAAACCATAATTCAATGCTCTTTCAGCACCTATGCCGCCTACGCCCTGTGTACGATCCATAAAAATCCGGTTGCGGTTAAACAGGTTTTCAAACTCCTTCAACACCTTTGGATACTCGTTTAAGAACTTCTCCAGCTTTCTAAATGCTATGTCATTAAAGTTTCTTTCAAAGCCGCCAATACGGCCTATGTTGGTAGTCAGGCGGCTTCCGCAAACTTCTTCCCATATCTCATAAATCAGTTCGCGGTATTGCATCACATACAAAAAACCAGTAAAGGCACCGGCATCTACACCTATAACGGAAGTACAAATGAGGTGGTCAGCAATACGAGCTAGTTCCATTATGATTACCCGCAGATAATCTACCCGTTTAGGCATCGTAATACCTAAAAGCTTTTCGCAGGTCAGGTGCCAACCCATGTTATTAATCGGGCTGCTACAATAGTTCATACGGTCGGTAAGCGGCGTAATCTGGTATAAAGGACGGTGCTCGGCAATTTTTTCGAAAGCCCGGTGAATGTAGCCAATGGTTTGTTCTGCATCTACCACCCTTTCCCCGTCCATCTCGAGTATGTTTTGAAACACCCCATGTGTAGCCGGGTGAGTTGGCCCAAGATTTAGGGTTGTGGTCGTTTTTTCAATACTTCCCGTAGGAAGCACCTTATGTTTAGGATGTTCTGCAACAGTCATTTTTTATTTTTTTGGTAACCGGCTTTTGTAATTTGGTTCATCATTGTTGCGTCGCACACTTGTAGTTTCTGTACTTTTTGCAACTTCAGTTTCAGAAACAAATATCATTACTAATTACAACTATGTCTTACTTAAAAAAAGCTTCATTTGCCTCTTCTTCAAAAACAGCTTCCAGCGGTATTTCGAGGCCTGCTAAAACTTTGCATTGAATACTTCCATGCAGTCTTTTTTCATTCAATACAAATACTTCGCCTTCTAAAAAATACTGCTCTACAGATTTTTTATCTGCATCAACTATCCAGTATTCTTTAACTCCGTTTAAAGCGTAATCAACAAACTTTACGCCTCTGTCTCTTTTTTGAGTACTTGTACTTAATACTTCTACTATAAAATCAGGAACGGGGTAAAGCATAGTATCAGGGTGAAAAGTATTTGATATTTCTTTTCTGAAAAAACAGATATCAGGTTCAAAATCATTTCGCCGAAGCCTTACAAGCGCTTTTTCTCCCCTTACTACGCCCAATTTATTTTTTCTCGCAAACCGGTTAAAAATATCTTTTAAGTTTGAGACAACTGCAGTGTGCTTTTCTTTTGAAGGAGATGACATTATAACCTCGCCATTTATAAACTCTCCTTTTTCATCATCTCTTATTTCTTCATAAAATGCATTTCTTTTCGCTTCTTCCTGCAGCAAATACAGTTTAAGCTCCTCAACGTAATCGGGAAGTTTGGGTGAGTCTAATATGTCTTTTAAAAGATTGTCCATACTTTTTTTAAGTCCATGTTTTATCCTTATCGGCTTCAAGAATACTTCTAACAGGATTGTCAGCTTCACTGTTTCCAAAGCCAGGGCTTCCACCGCGGCCAAACATTTCATCATCTTTGTCTGCCCGGGTTTGGTCTTCCAGAGGAAATTCTTTTCGCATTGGAAAATAATCCATTTCCTCAACGTTTTGTATCCTTTTCAGATTTGGATGACCTACAAAGTTAACCCCAAAAAAGTCATACGTTTCCCGCTCCATCCAGTTGGCAGCTTCAAACATGCTGGTGGCAGTAAATACATCCGGCTGGTCAATGGGCAGATACACTTTAAACCTTAAACGGGCATTTTCGACCAGGTTGTGCATGTGATACACAATTGCCAGTTCCTCCCCTTTTCGTTCAGGATAATGAACAGCACATAAATCTGTTAAAAACTGGAAGCCAAGGTCTGCTTCGTCATATAAAAACTGCATTACTTTTAAGTTCATTTCTCGCGGAGCGGAAAAAGTGAGCATGCCGTAAGGCTCGCCAAATTCAGTAAGGGAATCTCCAAACTTGTCAACTAATCTTTGTATGATTGCGGGGTTAGTTAAAGGCATTTATATCAATTGCTTTAATGTATCGTTATTTATTTTTTCATCAAACAAAGCCTTTACAGGTATATTAAAACCGGAAACGGCTTTACAGTAAATCATACCTTCATTCAGTTTCACAAAAAGCTGGTATTTCTTTTCATCATCCAGTATATATTGTTCTACTGTTTCATTATCAGGGTCTATTATCCAATATTCCTTTACCTCATGAAAAGCATAATCTTCGAACTTCACACCCCTGTCGTTTTTTTGTGTTGATTTTGAAAGTACTTCAGCTATAAAATCAGGAGCCGGAAAAAACATGGTTTTGTCTGAAAAAGTATCGGCAACTTCTTTTCTGAAAAAACAAACGTCAGGTTCAAAATCATTGCGGCTAAGATGGATTAATAATCTTCCATACCCTACAAAACCCAAATCATTTACAGAAACAAAAGTATTAAGCAGAACCAACAGGTTTGACCCAGTCTTGTTTTCCTTTTTTGTGTCGGGAAGATGAAAAACAACTTCACCATTTATAAATTCAGCTTTTTGTTCCTCTGTTATTACATCATAGTAGTATTGCCTCCGTGCTTCTTCATTGTTCAACGAAGACAGCTTATTCACATATTCCTTTAAACGGGGTGAATGCAGTATAGGTTGTAAGATGTCGTGCAAAAACAACTATTTTAAGTTATTGTATTCCATAGCTATCCATCAATGCTTTGTACTGCTCGCCGTTTCTGCGGCGGGTACTTTCGTTGTGTACCAATTCCTGGATACGCATAACACCATCAATAATAGCTTCTGGTCGGGGAGGACAACCAGGTACATATACGTCCACCGGAATTATCTGATCTATTCCCTGTAATACGCTGTATGAGTCGAAGATGCCGCCTGAACAGGCACAGGCACCCACAGCTATCACCCAGCGGGGTTCTGCCATTTGCAGATAAACCTGCTTTAAAATTGGACCCATTTTTTTTGCAATCGTTCCCATTACCATTAACAGGTCGCACTGACGGGGTGAAAAACCAAGCCTTTCGCTTCCAAACCTTGCCAAATCGTAGTGAGAACCCATGGTTGCCATAAACTCGATACCGCAGCAACTTGTGGCAAATGGTAAAGGCCAGATGGAATTTTTACGGGCAAGCCCTAAAACCTTTTCGAGCGACGTAGCGCCAAAACCTTCTCCCATATAGGTTTCGGGAGCTTCCAATTCTTTTACCTGATTGTGAAATCTTACGGGACGAGCCATAATTAAATCTGATTTTAAATCCTTCTCAAATTAGCTAATAAACGCTGAAATTGCCTTATGAAATTCTTAAAAGCTTTACACAGCACTTAAGGACAAGCAAAAATACTGCAAGCGTATTGATTTTAAATAAATGTTTCAAAGAGAATTATAGTTGTCAAGGGATACAAGTGACTCGTTGGCTCGTCGAATAAAGAATAAAAAGTAGAAGAGTGCGACGCAACAATGTAAAATAGTAGTAATCCAGACCGGCCCAAAAAATCTACTCACTTTTTTATCCCTTGCTAAGTATAAATGCTCTATGCTACAAAATTTCCAGGTTTTTTTGGCTACTGAAACTTAACGGCTGGTATTGTAAATGAGAAGCAAAAAAACATGCAAGCTAAAAGCTGCATGTTTTTTTATTAACTAAAAGCATTGAATGTCTTCGGCTCTATCGAACCGTTTATACTGTCATTAAGAACACTTATTTTGCTACAACCACTAATTTTAAAGAATAGGTTTTCTGACCACTGGTTAACACTGCCTGGTAAATACCACCGGCTAATTTAGATGAAGGAATGATTGTTTGGGCAGCATTGCCTCCTGCATAATTTATACTCTTTTTACTAATTATTTGTCCTGATGCGTTTATTATTTTAAACTGGTAACTGCCGGCAGGAATATTATTTAATATCAGCCCAATGTTTCCGTCGGTTATGGGATTTGGATAAACTGTTATTCCTTCTGCTGAATTTGCAAATTCAACCTTTACCACTATACTGTACTCAAACGAACCGTCTGAATGTATGCTCTTAATGCGGTAGAAAACCGTGCCTGCAGCGCTGCTTTTATCAATCCAGTTGTAAG
>CAXUMK010000011.1:9315-22066 GCA_964251885.1 uncultured Segetibacter sp.
TACAGTTGAGGCGTTGTTGCCGGTTGCGGCGGTTACATTTACTTTTGTAAAGCCTGTTCCGTCGGTTGATTTCTCCACCTCATATTCTTTAGTGTTCATTTCATTTTCTACTACCCATTGTACTGCAATATTATTATTTTGTTTAAACGCTTTTACGCTTTTAATAGTAATTGGCAGTACTGAATTTGGTTTAAAAATAACGTGAAACCGGTCAGCGGCACCTGAATTTACGTCATCTGTAATATTAAAAGGATAGTAAGTAGTATCGGCAATGTTTATTGGTTTTGACACCCCTGCAAATTTGTCTTCCAAAATCGCTGTTAATGAAGGATCTATATTTTTTCCTATAAACTGAAGCTGGTAACCTATCTTATTCATGTTTGCCATACTTAAAAAGATAGTGTCATTTGCAGTTATATTATTTCTTCGTTCGATGGCTAAAGATGTATTATTCCTTACTATACTTAGTCCTTCTTTGCTGTTAAAAGAGTTCATTTTTAAAGCATCCTGCGAGTTTACTTCGTTTAAGTAGTTAGCATTATACGCGTTTATTACACCATCGGCCATCTGGGCTCCTGTTCCTGCGCCTGCAAATAAATTGGTAGCTAAGGTCGAAATCTCGTCAGATGATCCGGTACGGCTGCTTATACCCGTTGTGCTGCTCGACGTTGTTTTATCCGTTTCATGAAAAGTAATGGTGCCACCCGCATTATCAGCGACGATGGCGATAGCCGAACCTGACTGAATGGTTCCATTTACCGGCAATCCGCTGCTGTTGCCTGTTACTGCAAAGGTGCCATCTCCGTTGCTTGAGCATGATATAAATTTACCTACACCTGAAGTACCGCTCGTTTTTGGATCGAATATATAATAAGTGATACCTACCCCGCCAGCCGAAGCCGCGGTGATATTATTGTAAGTTAAACCTGAAACAGTAAAATTATTGAAGGCTGCCGCACCAAAATTTATCTCAGAGGCATAAGGATTGCCAATTAGCTGCAAACCTGTTGTAAGTGTCTTTTGAATATCGCCTGTATTAATTTTCCCTTTAGGCTCAAGAATAGTTGGGCTTGCATTAATAGCCGGAGTAGAAACAACAATGCTTCTGTTTCCTCTTACAAATATCATATATCCCTCATTATCTGTAATAGCTCCTGAATTGGTAGAAGCTAAAGTCGTCCAGTTTGATGATGGCGTATGAATATAAATAGATGGATTTACCGTGCTTCCCTGGTCAAAACCATCAGACGGATTATAAATTGTGCTTTTGGTTATAGCAGTTCCAAAGCCGGGCGATGGATCAACGGGACTGTTTCTGTCTGCATTCGATACGCCTTCCTGCCATGCTGTATTTACACTTGGCGCACCGGCAGCTTGTATCGGAGCAGTTAACAAACGCCATCTGCGTGAGCTGGAACCGGTACCAATTAACAGGTGACGCTGAATGATAAACCGGCCTGTTCCGGTTCCGCCTGTTCCGCCATACCTTACCTCAACGCCTAAAGCGGGGATAGAACCAATATGTGCCGTGGAAGAAGCATTTGAAACAACCGTTACATCACTGTTTACGAGGTCAAAAATTCCTGCAGTCAGCTTCAGTTCGTTGGTTACTGAAATGTTAGATCCCAAAGAAACCATGTTAGCAGCAGACGTTTTATTTACAGTGATGTTATAGAAAGTTTCACCCCCAAATGCGCCGTTCGCATCTCTTGCCGCAGAAGCGGGAGCAGTAATAACCGAATTATTAGAACTGTTGAAAGTAACTCTTCTGCCGTTGTTATTAAAAACACCGCCTGCATTTCTTGTCCAGTTGCCTCCGGCGGTAATGTTACCACCGGCGCTGTTTCCAAGAGACAATATGCCATTGATAGTAACATTGCGGCCAACAGTTAATGCAGCACTTGCTCCGGAGTAATCCTGGTAAAGGGCAGAACCATTGTCAATGGTAAGATCGTTGCAGATATACCCGGCACCTGCCGCGGGAAAATTGATCGTTGTATTGTTTTTAACACGCACATTAGAAGGAAGCCCTTTTCCTGAAGATACCGACGGCCATTCAAGATTTCTTGAATAAACCCCGGTAGTATTATAGGTTAACGTAGAACCAGGACACAGATAAGTTGGTGAATTGGCAGTAACAGAAGCTCCTGTTTGCAAAGTAAATTCTCCTGCCACCGTACTGGAAGTGCCAAAATCAAGCGCTCCGTAAGTTTCAATATTTTGGAAAGTAGAAGTGCCACTTATGGTACCATTTCCTGCAAATGAAACTACGCCTGTACTACCAGATGCATCAAAAGTACCGTTATTAGTAAAGCTGCCACCAGCCGCAATGGTAAGATTATAACTTCCAGTCATTACAATAGCGGCATTTGCGCTAATGGTGAGCGTATTCGACAGCGCATTATTTGACTGAATATAAACTGTGCTGTTTGCCGGAATAACGACATTTGAAGCTGAAGTGGGTACACCACCACACCAGTTGGCAGAAATATTCCAGTCACCCGAAGCTCCTCCAATCCATTGACCTGTGTATATGGTTACAGCAGCAACTGATGAAGTTGCAGATGCACACACACCGCTTTGAACTACAGCACGGTATTGTTTGGTTACTGATAAATTAGTGGCAGTAAGTGTGGTGGTAGTATTTGCAAGATCGGTGATCACGCTGCTGAAATTATCAGTGGAAGATTGCCATTTTAACACGCTTCCTGTATTGCCGCTTAAGGTTAAAACAGTAGAATTTGTTCCGGGACATGACGAAGCGCTGCCACTTACAGACCCGCCAACACTGGGTGCATTTACAGTAATGGTTGAGACTGAACTGGTAGCAGCCGAACAGGTTCCGCTTTGAATAACTGCGCGATATTGGGTAGTTGCTGTTATATTAACAGCCGTTAAACTCGCCGTTGTATTGGCTATGGAAGTAACAGAAGAAAAACCATTGGTTGAGGATTCCCATCTCACTATACTGCCGGTATAACCACTTAAAGTTAAAGCGGCAGAGTTTGTTCCCGAACAAATGGTTGTGCTGCCTGATGTGGTTCCACTAACTGTCACAGGATATACCGTAAGGGTAAAAGGCGAGCTGGTATTTGTATAACCGCTTGAAGACTCCGTAACCGTTGCTCTGTACATGTACCCGTTAACAGGATTAGTGATACTTAAGCTGGTGGTTGTGGCGCCTGAAAAATTTCCACCATTGGTAACTGCAGACCAGGTACTTCCGCCATTGGTTGAACCTTCCCAGCTATAACTAAGGCTGCCGCCGGTAGCCGCAGTACCTATAACAGATAAAATAGCTGTACCGGTAGCGCAAACCGAACTGGTTGTAGCCGCATCGTTTTGTGAAATATTAGGAGGTATGTTGATAGCGTTTGCATTGTAAGCGATAAACGCGTAATCACTGTTGCCGCTGGGCGTTATTTTCAGCGATTTTACACTGGCGACATTTGCCCCTGTAATGCCAAAATCAGATAATTTGAATGCCACTACCCTTATTTGCCGGGTAACATTATTTTGCGAAGCGCTTACAGGATTAGCCGTATTATAGGACGCACCTGCAGTTAGATTAAACAAATCAAGCTTATATGTTCCAAACGAGGTAAGAACGGTCATATCCTGCGTAACTGAATTTCCTACCCTGGTACCCGATGCATCTGTAAATGTAAAAACGTCATTACCAGTAGAAGGGTCGGCAATTTGCGTGATTAAAATATCAGGTTCTGCATCTGCAATTTTAGTAGCATCTATACTGTAAATATTAAAGTTCATTACTGCTGAGGCAGGAAGGTTCGTAACTCCTGTACCTAAACCTAAGCCACGCACTCCATCGGTTAATACGCTTTTTACGGTGGAAGAAGCTACACCAGATACAACTCCTGTGGCGGCATTGCCATCAACATTATTTGCCATTGCAAGATATACACTACTGCTGCTCGCAGGGTTTGAGCCTGATATACCAGCAACGGGCAAAGACCTGTAGTTACCTGCTGTAAAGGAAACGCCATTGGCGGATAATATACCGTCGTTAACACCAGTCGAATAGAAATTGCTGTTGTAGCCAAACCCTAAAAGGTTATGGGCATCATCAGGATTGGTAGCAGAAGCAGAAGCAGTGGTGGTAGACCAGTATCCGCCATAATCAGTTACAATTCTTGATAATGGCAAATAAGTGAAACCTGCCTGGGGTGCTGATGTTCCTATAGGGGTTGTAACAGTTACACTTCCCGATGTTCCCCCGGCAACTACAGCAGTAATCTGTGTAGATGAAATAACTGAGACAGAACTGGCTGGGGTTCCTCCAAAACTTACTGCGGAAGCGCCTGTAAGGTTTGTACCATAAATCGTCATAGTGGTACCCGTAGCACCTGAAAAAGGAGCAACTGTAGCCGAACCTGTCGGAAAAGCAGTAATTGTTGGAGCCTGGGCAAAACTATGTAACGATAATCCAACAAAAAAAACGCACAGTTGTATAATTTTCATAAGCAGAAGTAAGTATGCATGAACTTTGTCATTCAATACTTACATGAACGAACATTATAGAGAGTTATTGCAACGGTGACAGATATGGTTTTTTAAGTCAGCTACAGCTCTTTGTGCAACTTTTGTTGTGTCACTCCCTTGTGCATTTTGTTTTTCATAGCAACAGTTACTGCACGACTAATAAAAAATTTAGTTAAAGAATACTGCGGGTTAAAGCGAGTTGAGCAGCGGAAATCACAATATGGAAAGTTCAAAAAGAAATAAACCAAATGGTAACGGTGTTAATCAAAAAGAATTAGAAAAAATGTATGTGTTGCCATCATTCTAAATGTACAAGGGAGTGACACAACCAAAGCAAAAGAAAGAACAAATGCCTGTTCAATAAAAATATCAGGATATACTCAACAAGCTTTTGTATAAAATGAAGGAGATGTAACAGTTATATTCAAAATTGACGTTGTAAGAGCTGGCGCCGGGATTATTTTGAATTTATATTTATTGAGGCTGGCAATATTGTGTTTTATCAGGCGTTTGCAACACAGGTTAAAGCAATTGTTTTAGGAAAGGAAGATGGTAAGACAGTACTTTTTAACAAAAAAGGAACAGAATGAACAAGCAAAAACAAAACAAGTATGAAAATTTTCTTTCTTCGAATAAACGTGAGCAGAGCAGCAGTAATAAAACAGGTAAAATTTATTGGTTTGTTTTTTAGCCTGCTTGTGTTATCGCAACAAGCTTTTAGCCAGTTTGATTTACCTGACCCTGATGCGCCGCCAGGCGTACCTTTTGACGATCACCTGCACATTATACTAATGATAGCCGGGATTGTATTTGCGTTAGTAATCTTAACAAGATGGTTTCGAAGCCTGCCGAAAGCAGACTAAAGACGCAGTTAAGCGCACTTGACGCCATATTTACCATCGTGTGCAAAAAAGAACAGCACGAAACGTACACAATTGCTCATGCTTTTAACCCAACACATACATGCATTTCTATTACCCCCGGCTCCATAAACCGGTAGTAAAGCTGCCTAAGATCATCGGGTTATTTTTTATGAAGCTAACCTGCCTGGTTACCACCTGGGAACTGGTTTATCATTATATTCTGAAGCCTGCAAGAATACCTGATAAGGTATTAACAGATTTAATTACCAGCGGCGTTACAGCCGGAATAAATTTTTTCTTCAATACATCTTCGCATGTATCATGGATAGCTGATGCAGTGTTGCCGGCAAACATTATAAAGCATCATGGCAGAAGTATCTTTTACATATATGATGTCTGTAATGGCCTTGACCTGATTGTAATTTATCTTGGATTTATTATTTTATTACCTGCTTCATTAAAAAGAAAAATAGCCTTCACTTTAGGCGGCATTGCAGCGCTGATAATTGCCAATATTATCCGGTGCATTCTGTTGTATTGGATTTATACGCATTACAGGCAAGGGTTCGAAATGAACCATCATTATGTTTTTACTTTCCTCATGTACCTGGTTATATTTTGCGGGTGGATATTATTTACAAAAAAAGAACAAATCAATGAAGTCGGTTAAAGTGTTCATTGCATTGATGCTCGCCTTGTATATATGTTTTTTTGCTTTAGACTTGCTGAAATCAACTGTTTTTTTAGCAGACCGCTATTTATTCCTTATCCGTTATCAAACTCTTTTTCTTATCGTCTCCGGCATTTTGATAATGAAGCTCACCCTTCAAAAACAATCATTTCATTTTTTCATTGTTCTTTACGCAGGTGTCTGGCTCATTTACTTTTTTGTAAAGCTTTATACTGTTGCAGCATCGGGCGACCTGGCTTATACTATTCTGCAAAGAAATTCTATACTGGCTGGTTTTCTTGTTTATACCCAGCTATTAACCCCTTTTCCATTTTTGGTTTTTTGGTTTTTAAACAGGGTGTATCTGTTGCATTTCTGCGTTGAAGAAGAAACTGAGAATAAAAAGCTGACGGTTACATTACCCTGATCTGTTGCGAACTGTTTTAACCCTGTCTTGGGTTATCGTGAAGAAAAAAGTTTTCAAAAATAAAAAAGCAGGAGAACACTCCTGCATATTACCATTTTAATTTGCTGGTGATCTAATCTTCCCACTGCAAAGCACCTTTTTTGATGATGTAGTAAAAACCTGCGAGGAAAAAGCCTACAAACATGGCAAGTTCTCCAAAACCTCTCCAGTGCAATTCTCTGAAATTAACAGCATAAGGATAAAAGAAAATGACCTCTACATCAAACAAAACAAAGAGGATGGCCACCAGGAAATACTTTACCGCCATGGGTTGACGTGCGTTACCTACCGCTTCAATACCGCTTTCAAAGTTTTGCAGCTTGTCGTCTGTTTTGCGTTTGGGACCAAAAAAATGAGTAAGCCCCATCATCATACCGACAAAACCAATAGCAAAAAGCAATTGAAGGCCGATAGGGAAATAATTAGTCGAGGAGCTAACTTCTTTTATTATGGGAACATCTAAAAAATACATGCTTTTAGTTTATGGTGTAAAAATAAGGGGTAATGTTATGTAAAACGTCGGGTGTAAGTACATATCGGGCAATGAACTAAATTTCGCTTCTAAAATCCCGCTACTGTATCATCTCCTCTTGTGTCTGCAGCGGCCTCGAGTTTACCATTTGTTACTTTTATCAACTCGACACGACCAATCACAACGTCATATCCCGGTATATTGTATCCTTTTACTGTATAACCCATTTTCTGCAGTTCTGTTATTACCTCTTTAGGAAACCCGTTTTCAACTGACAGTTCATCCGGCAGCCACTGATGATGGAATTTAGGTTTATTTACTGCATCGGGTACGCTCATTTTAAAATCGATAATATCCACAATCGTCTGGTAAACCGAGGTAGGAATAGTGGTTCCGCCCGGTGTGCCGGTAACCATAAACGGATTTTTACCTTTTAAAACTATGGTTGGTGTCATCGAGCTTAACATGCGTTTTCCCGGAGCTATTGCATTTGCTTCGCCGCCTACCGCGCCATACATATTGGGTACGCCAGGCTTTACGCTAAAATCATCCATTTCATTATTTAGAAAGAAACCTGCACCTGCCACCACGGTTTTGCTGCCGAAGTTTCCGTTTAAAGTAGTGGTGACCGATACCATATTGCCCCATTTATCTATTATGCTAATATGGGTCGTTTCGGTGCTTTCGTTTGTAATGCCTGCTTTTACCACGCTGCTTTTGCTTGCTTTTGTGCTGTCATAATCGGCCATTCTTTTTGCTAAATATGCATCGCTGGTCATTGATTTTACGGGCACTTTCCAAAAGTCAGGGTCGCCGAGACGTTCTGCACGATCTGCAAACGCCCTGCGTTCCGTCTCGGTCATTAGCTGAACACTTTTGGTTGTTTCAAAACCGTAAGCGGGTAAAGGCCTTTTTTCTACCATCTTCAGCATTTGCATCAGCAACACGCCGCCACTGCTGGGTGGAGGCATGCCCACAATTGTGTATCCTTTGTAATCGAACTGCAAAGGTTTGCGTTCTTTTGTCTTGTAATTTTTCAGGTCGTCTAAAGTTATCAGGCCTTTTCCTCTTTGCATTTCTGCAACTATCAGCTTTGCGGTTTCACCTTCATAAAAACCTGCTGCGCCATTGTCTCTTATTCTTTTTAATGTATTTGCCAGGTCTTTCTGAACTAAGGTATCGCCTGCTTTCCAGCCTTTGTCTTTTACCAAAACCGGTAAAACCGAATTGTATTTTTTAAAATTTGCCTGCTCGTTATTAAATTTTTTAGCTTCCCTTTCTGTTAGCGTAAATCCATATTCAGCAAGGTCTATTGCGGGTTGTATTAATGTTTTAAATGGAAGGCTCGCATATTTCATGCTTGCAAATAAACCGCTTATGGTACCAGGAATGCCCGATGCAAGATGCCCGAATTGAGAGAGATTGGTTTGTGCCTTTCCATTTGAATCGAGGTACATATCTCTGGTAGCTTTTGCAGGCGCTGTTTCCCGGTAATCGTAAGTAAGCGTTTTGCCGTCTTTTAATCTTGCTACCATAAAACCGCCGCCACCAATGTTGCCCGCACCGGGGTACACAACTGCAAGCGTAAGTTGTGTGGCTATCAGTGCATCAATTGCATTGCCGCCTTTCTTTAAAATTTCTGCTCCTACCGCACTTGCTATCGGGTGTGCACAAGCCACAGCGCCATTGGCAAAAGTTTTGTTTTTTGTTGCAGAAAAATGGTAAGGGTCAACTGCTTTTCCTGCGCCGACAATGCTCTGCGCATTTGCTGAACCGGAGATGAAAGCTATAACCAGGAATGATAAAAAATTGATTCGCATGGTGGCAAATTAAAGTTTTTTCCTGATGGTGAAAAACAAGCCTTTGTTCAATTATAGCAGGTTCAAAATAAATTTTGCCTGTTTGCAACTGTCTGCTGCAAAAGCTTTGTTCAAAAGAGGCATAGTAGTTTTTTTGAACCAGGCAGAATTGCTACTATAAAGCAACGTTGTACCACAAAAAACCAATGTTCGTTCCAAAAAATTCTTAAGTTGACTTGTATGTGCTTGCAGTATACATTTATTCAGCGATTCGTTTGTGTATTTTTTGTATTCAATTCATAATTTTTCTTCTGTTCGTCAGCAATTAGAATTTAAAATTTTAATTTCATTTACAGATTTGTCAATATGTTTGTATAAACGTTTGCACCTGTGAAAGTAAGATTGTCTGCATCTTGCCCTGACTTTACAACAGAGCTTTTTTCTACTCAGTACTTATCTCAAGTTTGTTATTCAACAAATCAAAAAGCACACATACCTGTTTCTTTTTTTAAAAAAATGCCCGTAAATTTTTTGCCTTTTGACAAAAAGTTGGTTGCAGCATTTTATATAAATAACTTGTCTTTATCTCCTCCTGCTTAGTGTAATTGACCTTATTCTTCTTTTATTCAGGAAAAACTAAAATAAAAGGCTGTCATTCTTACAAAAACAATTGCTATATGATAACAACTGCAAAAAACAATCACTCCGCCATTGTGAGCAAGGGGCCATAAATGATTACACTTCGAAAATCATTGGAAAGGCTTATAATTAAAACCATTTAAACAGAATTTACATGAAATCTTTTTTACAGAACAATCGAAAGATTTTTTCTTTAATACTACAAATTTGTGCATTCTTCCTTTTGTCATTTTCAGCAAATGCACAAACCAAAACCATTACCGGAAAAGTTACCGGCAATGATAATCAGCCATTGTTAGGCGTGTCAGTTCAGGTAAAAGGAACTAATACCGGAACCACTACAGATGCTGCCGGAAATTATTCGATCAATGCTGCAAACGATGCCACACTCACCTTTGGTTATGTCGGTTATACAACCCAGGAATTTACCGTTGGAACTCAATCTGCAATAAACGTTACGATGAGTGCGGGCGGCAACACACTGAATGAAGTAGTTGTAATTGGCTATCAGACGGTAAAAAGAAAAGATTTAACAGGTTCTACCGGTGTTGTAGATATGAGCAGTGCAAGCCGGGTAACAACAGGGTCTGTTGGAGAAGCGATACAGGGCCTTGTGCCTGGTGTTACTGTAAGAAATGGCGGCGCTCCCGGACAAAATGCAACCATAGAAATACGGGGAGTTGGAAACTTTGGAAATGCCAATCCCCTGTATGTAATTGATGGGATGCTGGCCGATGCCAATACGACCATAAATCCTGATGATGTCGCCTCTATCCAGATTTTAAAAGATGCTTCTGCTGCTGCCATTTATGGTTCACGTGCAGGTAATGGAGTAATTATCATCACTACCAAAAAAGGTAGAGAAGGCCCTGCAAGAATAAGTTTTTCTGCAAAAGCAGGTTCGCAAATGATCCCTAAACGTTGGAACGTGATGGATGCCCCCCAGTTTCTGAAAACGGTTCAAACGCAATATCAAAATTCAGGTACAACGTTGCCAACAGGTATAGCTGCACAGATTGCAAATCCATCTATCAATACAAACTGGCAAGATCAAATTTATCGTACAGGAAACGACCAGGATTATAACTTAAGTGTATCAGGTGGCTCATCAAGCGGAAATTATTTGATCTCAGGAAGCTATTATAAAAACAGCGGTGTTCTTATAGGCAATGATTTTCAAAGAGGAAGCCTGCGTATTAATACAGAAAGCAGGAAGGGAAGATTTACGATTGGCGAGAATATGGTAGTGAGCAACACCAATGGAAAAAATCCTGGTGGTGGTATCAATGCTTTTTATGAAGCGCCGCTTATGCTGCCTATTATTGGTGTGCAGGGCGACCAGTACAAAACGATCCCTTCCAATCCGGCTGGCTGGGGTATGGGAACATCAGACATTCCGTCGTATTCAAACAATTATATTGCTGTAAACGCATTAGATAAGCAAACCTATAATTTCGCCAAAGTTGTTGGCAACGCTTATGTAGATGTAAAACTGACTAACTGGTTAAGTTATCGTTTTAACGCAGGTATCGAGGCGAGTTTCGATTACTTCAAAGAAGTAAGAGACACAGGTATCTGGCGTTACGCTAACCAGCCACCGCAAACAAGTGTTGCTGAAGACAGGGAAACTTTTACGAACCTTCTTCTTGAAAATACGCTCAATTTCAATAAAATATTTGGCAAACACAGCATCAATGGTGTAGTTGGTTTTTCGCGTACCCAGCAAAGAAGAGATTATACAAACGCATCAAAAACATTGCTGCAGGATGCAAACGGAGAAACGTTTACTACCATAGGTTCTGCTAACGGAACTGCATCGGCAGGAGGCGGAACATCTGTATTCTGGCGGTCGCACGGTTATCTTGGCCGTATAAATTATGCTTACAACGACAGGTATCTTCTTACACTTACCGGGCGGATTGATCAGGACTCTAGGTTTGGGCCCAATTACCGCACAGGTTATTTTCCTTCCGCTGCTGTTGGCTGGAGAATTAGCAAGGAGAAATTTTTTAACGTTAGCTGGATAAGTGATTTAAAATTGCGTGGCTCTTATGGCAAGTTGGGCTTTAGCGATGTATTAGGCTCATGGGATTATATTGCTACTGTAAATTCGTCTCCACGAGCAGTTTACGGAGTTAATCAAACTCCTCAACTTGGAGCTTATGCGGCTGTTATTGCAAATCCCAATTTGCATTGGGAAACAAGGATACAAAAGAACGTAGGTTTCGATGCATCTTTGTTCAATAACAGAGTATCTGTTACTGCAGATGTTTATAACTCGTTATCAAAAGATGTACTGGTCAATTTACCGTTGGCAAATTACCTTGGTAGCAGTGGCTATGTTGGTGGTAACAACAACACGGGAGTTAACGGACCACCTGTAAACGCTGCCTCAATAAAAAACACAGGAGTTGAATTTGCTGCTACTTACCGCAGTAAAGGCCAGGATTTCCACTGGGACATTTCTGCCAACTTCACTACTATTAAAAACAGGGTAGTTTCTGTTGGTAATCAAGGGGCAGATGCTGCAGGAAATAAGGTTGATTATATTGAACCTACCAATTTTATCCGTGCAGAGGTAGGCCATGCAATCGGAGAATGGTATGTAATAAGAACTGCAGGCATTTTTCAAAGCCAGGCAGAAATAAACAGCTATACCAATAAAGCCGGAATAGTTATTCAGCCAAAAGCCAAACCCGGAGACATAAAATATGTAGACGCAAACGGCGATGGACAGATCAATAATAATGACAGGCAATTTGCCGGTTCACCCTGGCCTACTTTACAGGCAGGTATGCAGTTCAATGCTTATTACAAACACTTTGGAATTAACCTGCAACTGGTAGGAGTATTTGGTAGTAAGATTTACGATGATATCAGGCACAGCCTTGATTCTTATGAGTTAACAAACTTTAGAAAAGACATCAATCCCTGGACACCTACTAACACAGGTGCAAAAGATCCCCGCTTAGCTGTAGATCAGCCAAGCGACCTGACAGTATCGGTAAACAATATGGCACAAACGGACCGGTGGCTCGAAAGCGGTTCTTATGTAAGGATTAGAAACATAGAGATTAATTATTCTTTTACAAAATCGTTCTTAAGTAAGATCAATGTTTCGAATGCGAGGATTTATATAAGCGGGCAGAACCTGTTCACGATTACTAAATATAAAGGTCTTGATCCTGATGTGCAAGGCACTGGTACTATAGCAAGAGGTTTCGATGCTGGTAACTGGCCGTCAAGCCGGGTGCTTTCAGCAGGAATTCAATGTGATTTTTAATCAACTTAATGTAAGGAAAATGAAAAAAATAATCATTACAACTACGGCGATAGTAA
>CAXUMK010000011.1:22076-39582 GCA_964251885.1 uncultured Segetibacter sp.
GCAAATCCCAATACCCCAACTGTAGAGCAGTTTTGGAAAACGGCAAGTGATGCACAAAAGGGAGTGAATGCAATTTATAGTACGTATCACAGGGTTGGATTAAGCCGTAACGAATTTTTTGTGACCATCATCCGTTCAGACGAAGGATTTAGTACCAGCCCCAATGCTACTCTCATCAATAATTTCGATGTATTTAATATTACCGATTATAATTTATGGGAAACAACAACGATCTGGCAAGACTGCTACATCGGTATTAACAGGTGTAACCAGGTATTGGACAATGTACCGGGCATTACCATGGATAATACTTTAAAGCAGCAGTTGCTGGGTGAAGCTAAATTTATGCGTGGCTTTTTCTATTATTACCTGGCTACTTACTGGGGCAATGTTCCTCTTCAGTTGCATACCTCGGCGCCAACAGATTATCCTCCTACATCTGCACAGGCTGATGTATATGCACAGGCTGAAAAAGACTTTACCGATGCTTCAACTGCACTGCCTGTATCGTATGACAATACAAACCTTGGAAGAGCTACCAAAGGCGCTGCTTTTGGAATGTTGGGCAAGTGTTATATGCAGCAAAAGATGTATTCTCAGGCACAGCAGGCGTTGCAGTATCTGGTTGAAGGAGCCGGAAAAAGCACTTACAGCCTGGTATCAGATTTTCGCAGCAATTTTATTGAAACATCAGAAAATAATAGTGAGTCTGTTTTTGAATTTCAAAACGCGATCAATCCATCTGACAGTCACGACGATGATACCCAGTTATCGGATGTAGACAGGCTAAATTACGGTTCCTCCATTCCTCCTTTCTTTGCCCCAAGACCTATCGGTTTCACAGATGGTCAGGCCCGCAGATGGGTGGTTGGTGAATTTTTGAAAGAGACAACAACAGATGGAAAAAGAGATCCACGTCTCCCTGCTACTTTTATCTATGATTCAACTGATGTACGTGGCCCTAATTTCACGTTGGTATATGGTCAAACCTGGAGATCACGTAATTACTCAAACGTAACGGGCGACCCTGTTGGGGTAGCAACTAATCATACCGTATATTTTAGAAAGTTTCTGAATGATGCTACTTCCAATGGTGAGGTGTTCCACTCAGGAAACAATTACCGCTACCTGCGTTATGCAGATGTTTTGCTGTTGTATGCAGAAGCGTTGAATGCACAAGGTCAAACTTCACAGGCATACCAGTATGTAGATAGAGTAAGGCAAAGAGCAGGTTTGGCACGGCTTACTGATGCTATGCCCGGCTTAAGCCAGGCTAATTTTTTAACCGAACTGAAGCATGAGCGCCTTACAGAACTGGCAGGCGAAGGACACCGTTGGGAAGATTTGGCACGATGGGGCGATTTAAGTCCGGCTCTCTCATCAAGAGATGCTGGCTTTGCAAATTTTGTTGTAGGTAAAAATGAATTTCTTCCTATACCGCAATTTGATCTGGATGTCAATCCTAATTTAAAACAAAATCCTGGTTTTTAAATTTAACACGGAAAACAGGCATTCTTCAAACATGCCTGTTTTCTTTTTTGCAGGCGCTTTTATAACTTCACAAACATGCACTTCAAAAAAGACTATTTATTTGGCGTATTGCTTTTGGCATTTGTTGGCTGTTCCAAAAATGATGTTCCGGTAGGCCCGGTTACACCGCCGGTAACTCCACCTGTAACTCCACCCGTAACCAATACCACATTCACTGATCCCCTTTTAACCTCCGGACCCGATCCCTGGGTAATTCAAAAAGACAGTTTCTATTATTATACGCATACTTTAGGAAACAGGATAGCGATTTGGAAAACCAAAGCCATGTCGCAATTAAGTTTGGCAAATCCTGTTACCATCTGGACAAAGCCGCTCACCGGCCCAAATTCTGAAAATATCTGGGCGCCCGAACTGCATTTTCTCGATAACAAATGGTACATGTACTACACGGCAGGTGCAACAGCAGACCAGGCTAACCAGCGCATATTTGTTTTGGAAAATACTTCTGCAGACCCCACAACAGGTACATGGACCGATAAAGGAGAGGTCAAAGATCCCGCGGCCGACTTGTGGGCTATTGATCCTGATATATTTGAATACAATGGCATCCGCTACCTGGTTTGGAGCGGCCATTTAAACTCAGTCGACAATACGCAACGCATTTATATTGCAAGCATGCTAAATCCCTGGACATTGTCTTCGGGAAGAATAGAAATTTCTACTCCGACGAATGCCTGGGAAATGATCGGCTCTCCTCCGGCTGTAAATGAGGGACCGGAAGTGATGATCAATCCGGCCGGTAAGCCTATCCTTATTTTTTCGGCTTCAGGTTGCTGGACGGATGATTATAGTTTAGGAATGTCGGTGTTGAAAGACGCGGGAAATCCATTAAACGCTTCTGACTGGGTAAAATCTTCAAACCCTGTATTTACTAAAAGCCCTGGTAGCGGCGCTTTCGGCCCTGGTCATTGTGCTTTTTTCAAATCGCCTGATGCCACACAGGATTGGATAGTGTATCATGCTAATTCTTCTGCAAACCAGGGTTGTGGAGATGTTCGTAATCCACGCATACAAAAATATACCTGGAACAACGATGGAACGCCCAATTTTGGTATCCCTGTACAAATCAATACACCTATTACCAAGCCTTCAGGCGAATAACAAAATAAATAATTGCAATGAGAAGTATTTTAGTTTGTTGCCTCACTATACTGATTACTTCAAAGGCGATAAGCCAAAAAGAGACAAACTTCAACGGGCTTGGCGTAAACATGGGCAATCTCTTTCGTTTATCCGATGCAAAAACCCGTTCAATAAGTCCGGAAAATTTTACCGGTGAGCCAGGCAAAGGCGGAATGGCTATACCACCGTCAAAAAATCATCCAGCCCGAGAATTGGGACA
The DNA here is from genome assembly GCA_964251885.1 of uncultured Segetibacter sp. Classification (GTDB taxonomy): domain Bacteria; phylum Bacteroidota; class Bacteroidia; order Chitinophagales; family Chitinophagaceae; genus Segetibacter. The sequence goes on from CAXUMK010000011.1 coordinate 24,970, forward strand.
AGGCTGGAAAGTAAGTCCTTTCGTTATTATTGACTCTGGTAAAACCTTTACACTCGCAGAAATCAAAGGCTCCGGCGCTATTCAACATATTTGGATGACACCTACGGGCAACTGGCGTTTTTCCATTCTCCGGTTTTATTGGGACGATGAAAAAGAACCTTCGGTAGAAGTTCCTGTTGGTGATTTCTTTGGTATGGCGTGGGGTGAGTATGCCAACTTAAATTCTCTTGCAATAACGGTTAATCCCGGCAGCGCTTTCAATTCTTACTGGCAAATGCCGTTTAGAAAAAAGTGCAGGATCACGATGCAGAATATCAGCACCGAAAATGTTTATCTGTATTACCAGGTCGATTACACCTTGACCGATGTTCCTGCTGATGCGGCTTATTTTCATGCACAGTTCAGAAGGTCTAATCCTACAAAAGGCGCTCTGTATACACTCGTTGACGACATAAAAGGAAAGGGGCAATATGTAGGAACTTTTCTGGCGGTAGGTGTGCACAACAATGGCTGGTGGGGCGAAGGAGAAATAAAATTTTATATGGATGGCGACCGGCAGTTTCCTACGATTAATGGAACCGGCACAGAAGATTATTTCTGCGGCTCTTACAATTTTGAAAACCAGAAAACGCATCAATACCAGCCTTTTTCTACTGCTTATGCGGGGCTGCACCAGGTAACTAAGCCAGACGGTCTCTATAATTCGCAGCAACGTTTTGGTATGTACCGCTGGCACATCACCGATCCTATACGTTTCGAAAGGGATTTAAAAGTAACGATACAAGACCTTGGTTGGAAAAGTGGAGGACGCTTTTTGCAGCAGCAATCCGATATAAGTTCCGTCGCATATTGGTACCAGGCAGAGCCGCACACACCTTTTCCTGCATTGCCTTCTAAAGATGAACTTGAAGTAAATTAGACTCTTGACAGTATAATGGTGACTTAGGAAATATTTTCTTTTTATGTTTCGGCAGTAGTACTCTATTGTTCATTCGTTGCGTCGCACACTTGTGCTCTAAGTTCTTTTGCAGCTTTTAGTAACGAAATAGTCACCTAAGAATATAGTTTTTGGCTTTCTATGAGGTGCAGTATTTCTATATGCCTCTGTGGTTCGTCTAATATTGCTGAATATATAGCAGCATGCACAAGTGAGTGACACAACGATGATGGGGAGAGATACAATGTCTGCGATCAAAAAAATATAAGATAGTTAGAATGAGTTTCAATAAAAGTATTGATAAAAAGTATGCAGAAAGACTTTCTATAATTATTATCGTATGGCTGCTTGCTTCGTGCAGTGTTTTCAGGCAGAAAAGTGTTCCTCAGCAAACTTTTACAAACCCTCTTTTATCTTACGGCGCCGACCCATGGAATATTTACAAAGACGGCTTTTATTATTACACTCAAACTATGGGCGGTAAGTTGGTGATATGGAAAACAAAAGATTTGGCAGAACTAAAAACAGCCCCTAGTAAAACGGTGTGGGTGCCTCCTGCAGGAAAGGCATACTCTAAACAGCTTTGGGCGCCGGAACTGCATTTTATAAACGATAAGTGGTACATGTATTTTGCAGCAGACAATGGCAAAAACACGACTCACAGAATCTACGTGATTGAAAATACTTCTAAAGACCCGATGCAGGGCGAGTGGACTTTTAAAGGCAAGATTTCTGACAGCACCGACAGATGGGCAATTGATGCTTCGGTTTTTGATTACAAAAAACAATGGTACATGATATGGGCAGGGTGGGAGGCAGGTAAAAACGGCGCCCAGGATATTTATATAGCAAAGATGAAAAATCCCTGGACATTAGATGGAAGCCGGGTTCGAATTTCTAAACCGACTTATGACTGGGAAAAATACGGCGACCTGCTTGTAGACGAAAACGAAGACAATCCTGCTCATGTAGATGTAAACGAAGGACCGCAAATTTTGCAACACAAAAAGCGCTTGTTTCTCATCTATTCCGCGAGTGCCTGCTGGACTGATTATTATGGTTTGGGAATGCTCACTTTTACAGGAAAGGATAATTTGCTCGACTCGGCTTCGTGGTTCAAATCACCGGCTTCAGTTTTTAAACAGTCGTCGGTTAATGGTGTGTATGCGCCAGGTCATAATTCATTTTTTAAATCGCCCAACGGAAAAGAAGACTGGATTTTATACCATGCTAACCCGGCGCCTAACCTTGGCTGCGGCGGTAGCAGAACGCCAAGGGCACAAAAGTTTACATGGAAAAAAGATGGAACACCCGATTTTGGAGAGCCGGTAAAGCCGGGTGTTCCGATACCGGTTCCATCAAAATAAACCCGAGCCCCTAAAGGGGCTTTAGCAATACAATCATAACGATGAAAATAATAAACCGGTTTATAATTGTTTTAGTTCTCTCGATCCCCGCTTACTTTTCGGCATTTTCACAGCGTTTGGTTTTACCAGGCGATCATCCTGATCCGTCAATAGTAAAAATTGGCGATACTTACTGGGCAAGCGCGACCACGTCTAACTGGATGCCTGCTTTCCCGATACTTAAATCTGCTGACATGGTTAACTGGCAAACAGTAAGCTATGTCTTTAACAAAACGCCTGACTGGGCCGACTACTATTTTTGGGCGCCTGAAATATCGTATGAAAATGGAAAAGTCTATGTGTATTATGCAGCGCACAAAAAAGGAGGAAGCTTATGTTTGGGTATTGCAACTGCAGACAAACCAGAAGGACCTTACCGTGATAACGGACCAATGATGTGCGAGGAAGCCGGTTCTATAGATGCATTTCCGGTACGCGACGAAAACGGCAAGTTGTACCTTGTATGGAAGGAGGATGCAAACAGCGTAAAGAAGCCTACGCCGATATGGGCAATGGAAATGAGTGAAGACAGAACCACATTGATTGGTGAAAAACATGAATTATTCAGAAACAAAATTGCGTGGGAAGAAAACCTGGTTGAAGGAGTTTCAATGATGAAGCACGGCGGTTATTATTATGCTTTCTATGCCGCCGCAGGATGCTGCGGAGTGGGCTGCAATTATGTAGTGGGCATTGCGAGAGCTAAAAAATTGCTTGGTCCGTGGGAGAAAGACAATGCCAACCCGGTATTAAAAAGTAATGAGCAATGGATATGTCCCGGTCATGGTACGCCGATTGAAAAAGATGGAAGATTTTATTTTTTGCATCATGCTTACGATAAAAAGACAAATGCTTTTACAGGACGGCAGGGCTTAATAAGCGAATTCAAATTTACCGCCGACGGATGGGTAAAATTTGTAAATGTTCCTTCGCCGCTTCCAAAACCAGCAATTGTATCAGATGATTTTAATGGGCGCTCTTTATCCATCGGCTGGCAATGGAGCGTTTTTCAGCAGGATATTAAATACAAGCTGAAAAAAGGAAGATTGCAATTGAACGCCGCACCGGTTTCAGCAGGCGCTTTCCTGGGACAGATAACATTGACGGGAGATTATACTGCCACAGCTACTTTGATCAAAAAAAAGACGAAGTCTGCAGCTGGTATTGCGGCAATCGGCGATGATCAAAATACGTTAAGTCTTTTGTACAACAAAGACTTGATACAGTTGGTAAAGCTTAAAGATGATACTTTATACAGGTTAGCATCGGTGCCCGTGAAGGTAAAAGATAGTATTAACATTAAAATGCAGGCAAAAGGCGGAAGGTATTTTACTTTCTCCTTTTCGACAGACGGAGGAAGCTTTAATGTAATAAATGAAAAGCCCATTGACGGATTATTCCTGCCACCGTGGGACAGAGGCGTTAGAGTGGGGCTTATTTCTAAAGGCAGGAAAAAACAGAAAGCCATATTTGAGTCTTTTCAAATGGTAAGTGAGTGAAGATGAATGGGAGATAGAATAAGGGATAGGAATCTGAGTTAATGTTCAATAAACAATGCTCAATGTTCAATTATTGGTTCAATGTAAATTCTTCGTTGAACATTGAGACTTGAGCATTGAAAATTGAATATTTGTTTTCAAATAAAAGCATTCGAAGGAAAGTTTTTTCAAAAAAAATCAGCTCTTGCTAAAGAGCTGATAAAAGATATAAAGATGAAGTGAGTGACACAACGATGATGCTATAAAAAACAAATGCCCGCACCCAAAATAAAATCCAATTTCAAATACCTGCATTATAGCTATACAACTCTTTTTACATTCACTGCATTCTGTCCTTTTCTGCCTTCTGAAATGTCGAATGATACCTGGTCTTCTTCTTTAATTTCGTCTACAAGCCCTGATGCATGCACAAATACTTCATCTGCAGAATCGTCCACTTTTATAAATCCAAATCCTTTTGTTACGTTAAAGAATTTTACCTTACCTGTTTTCATAATGTTCTTTTTTATTAATGTAATTTGAAACCTTGCTCTAAAAATCTTATATTTTTAATCTTCGAAGCCATTCTCTGAAAAGTCCCATGAAGCTGTATGTTCATAAAACCTGCGACCGCCTTTGTGTTTTGCAAAAAGCAATCTTTTTATCTGACTGTTAAACTGTTCTGCTTCACTCTCATTTAGCTGCAGCTTTTTATCTGTTAGTTTTACCAATTCCCCGGTGCTGCTGACCTCTTTTGTGTTGAAAGGTTGCAAGCCACTGATACCTATTTTCCAGTCATCATCTCTTTTGATCTTATACTTAAACAAGTACACGTTACCCTTCTTACCGTTCAGGCTCATAACCTGTTTGCTTACAAGCCGGATATCTGCAAAGTCTTTGTAACTTTTATCATTCAGCAATAAAGACACCGCGATCAATTCCTGCTTTTTATACCTGGCAGGAAATAAATCTTCCCTGTTTATTCTTTGGAGCATGATCAGCAGCTTTGCCCGGTAACGGTCGAGCGAAGCTACAGAAGCAAAAAGACTATCGGGTATTTTTTTATTATGAGCGATCATCACCTTAGCCGCTGCAAGCTGAACATTTACATCTTTTGATTGCAAAAGCTTTTCAAAATATTTGGGAACAGAGGGATTTTTGTCGTAAAAAGGCATTAGCAAAACAGCATACTCTTCAAGAGATGAGCCGCCTGTATTTTTTGTTTTTCTGTACAAGTCTCTATAGTCTACACCAGCATCAGGGTCGCCTTCATCATTGTCATCTTTTTCGAGCAGCTTTTCGTCTTTATTCTGCTGCTTCTTCAACTCGATCTTTGCATCGAAGTACAGCTTGCTGAAATAATTTTCATAATCTGCAGCTTTTAAATAACCGCTGTCTGTCATCGTTTTTAAAAGACTGTTTATATAAGGCTTATAATCTTCCAGCGAAGCCAGTTGCAATATCTCGGGGAAAAGTGTTTTAGCCAATGAAAGCGTATCAGAAAACTGGCTGAAGATGCGGCCATATTCATAAGAGTCTTCAAAAATGGGCGGGTCTTGTATCAATAATTTCTTTAGCAGATTGTATGATTCTTTTGTTTGCAATCTTGCTAAAGAGCTTAAAATGCGGTTTTGAAAATAACTTGTATCAGACGTTTTGTTGTACAATTCGTGTAAGTAAGCAACCAGCTTTGTATTCACCGAAGTATCATCTATAAAACCTAACTCGGTTATAAACTTACTTTTTGTTTCTGCATACTCTTTATCTCCATACTTCAGGTTATTGATTGTTTCCATTATTCTGTCAACACCTTCTTTGCCGAAGTAAATACTTGGAATAGCCTGGCTTGCCTGTTTTGATACAATGGAATCTTTGCTTGAATAATCAGCGAAGAAGACATTCAGTTTAGGGTTGAAAACAGAAGTGCCCGCAATTTTTTCGATAGGTCGTGCAGTGGCAAAAAATGTTTTTATGAAATCACTTTCAATAGCGGCAGTATCTGAAAGGGTGGAGAATTTATACAGATGATTTCCTTTTAAATAATAAGCAGATTTAATGCAGCGTGAAGAATTGGTATCGGTCAGCACAACATTATAACCGCACAAAGAATCGTTGATCGTAAAAAACTCTTTTTTTCTAAAAATGAATTCCTTTTCAGCTTCCCTCTCATCTAATTTGTCATGCCAGAAACGGGCCGAGTCGCGGCTGTAATAGTATTTTGGAAAATTCTGAACTGTAACTAAAATACTTTCGCCTGTTGAATCGCTTTTAAAGATCCCTGTTTTGTTTTTTGGCCAGCCGGCATAACCTGCATCTGAACCGAAGACGGCATCATTTCCTGCTTTTTCCATCCATGCTCTTAATACTGTATCTACGTTTGGTTTTACGGGAGTAGTAACCTGCAGATTCAAAGTAGAATCGATATACGTTTCGGGTTGGGGATATTGGTAGGGAGTGAATTTGAAAGAATTAAAGAAGTTTGAAAACTTCGCTTTTTTATCTTTGCTTTTGGCTGCCAGCAAATAGTAATGAGGTCCTTTTACGAAAGCCTTTGTGGTCACATAACTGCCGTCTTTTAATAGAAATTTATTTTCAAGAAAATGAACTTTGTTTTCAACTCCTGCATTTTCCCATAGCTGCTTACTGATTATTTCTGAGCCTTTAAAGCTTTCTTTGATAAGGGCAAGGTCGAAAGTATCTTCTTCAATAAAATTAAAATTGTACAGGCTTTTTTTCCAAAGCATATAAGTATTGCCCTTGCTGTTATCATAAGCCTCATACTCCCACCTGTCTGTTGCGTCGGTAGTATTTTTATTGTAAGCTTCATTAACGGTGCCCGGAAAACTTATCGTAAACCCACCTTGTTTGGGGTTGAAATAAGACCATTTACTTGCAGCAGCGGGCTTCACTTTAATAGAGTTGAAAAACACGTCAGCTTCTTTTCCCAGTACATATTCATCGTTCCCGCTCATTTTAAAAACAAGAATTTCGTAAGGCGTTACCAGTATTTCGTAGCGTTGTATATCGCCTCTTCTTGTACGGTTTGTTATGTCAAATCCTGTATAACCGTTTTTACTGATCACTGTCTTTTTTAAGATCCTGCCCGGAATATTTTCATACAACATGCTGTCCACTTTATTAAAAACAACCTTTTCGCTGTGGCCTAACATGGCAGCGTGAGTGCGAACCCTTGTAAGCATGTAATACGAACCATTATTCATATCAGCATATTGCCAGCTTTCATTTCCCCTTGCTTCCTCTCTTTTATACAATTTTCCCGGAAGCTGCAGTTCAATCTTTCCATCGGGTGTAGTTTCGGGCCGAAAAACAACTGGCACTTTTAGCTTATCGATTTCCTCTTTTTGCGAAGCGTCTCTATCCTGCATAAAAATGGGACGCAGTTTGTATCCTTTTTTGCGAAGTAATTCAATCACCCCCCGAGGCCCGGGCAAATGTGCAGCGCCTACACCTACAAACAGGCTGTGGTGTTTTATGATCGTATCAATTGAATTTGCCTGTATCTCGTTGCGCAGGTACAAAAATTTTTCTGAAAAGGCGGTTGAGTTACTGGTAATATTCTGCAGCGAATCCATCAGGTCTAAATCTCCGTTGCGGTAAGCCTGCTGTATTTTCTTTTGTATGTCGTAGAATGATTCTCCGTCATTATCGGGCAGCCTTTTGTTTTTATCCTTGGCCATGTCCTGGTAAGCTTCCATCATCAACCGCTCCGATTCTATATAATTCTCAACGCCTGCGGGTTGCTTGCCCAGCTTGCGGCCGGTTTGGTATATATATAAATCGAGGTAAGTATTTTCTTCAAAGTCTGCGCTCGATTGGTAAGAGCGGTACAATAAATTGTTTACAACAGTCGGCTCTTCCGTTAAAGCTCTTTTTATATTGTCTTCATATTTTTCCAGTTCAAATGAGCTTTCTTTCAAATAATCGTTCATCTTACCAAGAGAAAAACGGGCTAAATTCAACTGGGCTTTTTGCAGCCGAAACATTTCATCCTGCCATATTTCAGGATTTAACTCAAGCGCCACTGCATCTGTACCACGCATAGCATAATAAAAAGAATCGCTTAAATGAAAGACCATTTTGCTGCTAACATGCATGGTGCCAAAGAGATAGGAAGGTTTTTTTAATCCCTTGCCGGTGATCTCCCAAAACAGGCTTGGATACTTTTTTGCAACAGATTTTTTTTGTGCTTCGGAGGAAGAGAAAGTAAGCAGAGAAAGTAAAAAAATGGAAAGTAAAATTCTTCTTATCAAAATGTTGAATATTGTACTGTAAGTTACGATTTGAATATCTTACAACGTGGGAATAGCTGATATTTAATTTACTGCGATAAACGGTGAAAGGTTAAAAAAATTGTTATTCTCTTTGTGCGATGTTGATATAATACTTACAAAATTCATTTTACTCACACATTTTCTCTTACCTTCGCGCCTTTTAAATCATGCCGTAACATGACACTTATCCTGCATTTATTGCCGGAGAACCTGTATGTGACCATTGAAAAAACCTGTCAATAGCACATGAAATTATCACAATTCAAATTTGATCTTCCCCTCAATCTCATCGCCCAAAATCCTACCAAAAAAAGAGAAGACAGCCGTATGATGGTTGTTCATCGTAAGACCGGGCAAATGGAGAACAAATACTTCCGAGACATTCTTGAATATTTCGACGACAAAGACGTTTTTGTAGTGAATAACACCAAAGTATTTCCTGCCCGCATGTATGGCCGCAAGGAGAAAACCGGCGCTAAAATAGAAGTTTTTCTTCTTCGCGAGCTGAACAAACCCAACCGCCTATGGGATGTAATTGTTGATCCCGCAAGAAAGATTCGCGTTGGTAACAAATTGTATTTCGGTGACTCTGATGAACTGGTAGCCGAAGTAATTGACAATACAACCAGCCGTGGGCGTACCATCCGGTTTCTATGGGAAGGCTCGGAGGATGAGTTTAAAGCACAACTTGAAGCGCTCGGCGAAACGCCTTTGCCAAAGTATATCAAGCGCAAGCCTGATGAAGAAGACCGCGAGAGATACCAAACGGTGTATGCAAAGCACGAAGGCGCGGTAGCTGCTCCCACAGCAGGTTTGCACTTTAGTAAAGAACTGATAAAACGCTGCGAAATAAAAGGTATCCGCTTTGCTGAAATTACGCTTCACACCGGTTTAGGCACTTTTCGCCCGATAGAAGTCGAAGACCTGAGCAAACACAAAATGGATGCTGAGTATTATAACATAGATGAATTTGCATGTAAGATTGTAAACAAAGCCAAAGAAACAGAGCACCGCATTTGCTCGATCGGCACCACTACCATGCGTGCAATGGAAACAAGCTTTACAGCTCAAAAATTACTGAAGCCGAGCGAGGGTTGGACGAATACTTTTATTCATCCGCCCTACGATTTTAATGTTGCTGATGCGCTGGTTACCAACTTTCATTTACCCAAAACAAGCTTGCTGATTATGACCTGCGCCTTTGCCGGTTACGACCTTGCAATCGAAGCTTATAAAAAAGCCATCAAAGACAAATACCGTTTCTTTAGTTATGGAGATGCAATGCTTGTTTTGTAAATGGTAATGTATAATCTGTAATAGAAAGAGCTTCTTAACGAGGCTCTTTTTTATTGCAGGTGTTTTTTATGTCACCGGTATAGTAATCAGGAAGCGAAGATGGCTGGAGTAAGTTGGGTCAATGAATTTATAAAAGATGTTTTGTTGGTACAGGCATTTGTTCTTCGATCGATCTTTACTTGCGACGCATTTCGTTCATCTTTTGTTCTTTGTGCAGCTTAATTCGTACTGCTATAACAACTTAACCAGGGCTGTAATAATACCAACAGACGCAGCCATCATTGCGCCGATTTTAAGCAATAGCCGGTATTCCAATTCCTGAAGGTCGCGTTTTGTAGCTAAATTATCATTAATCAACTCTGCAATTGCTTCGGCTTGTACTTCAGCTTGCTCTCTGGTAAAACCAACGTTCATTAATTTGTTTGCGTATGCAAGTGTATCAAAAGCAATTGCTTTCATAAAAGCTTTTTTATCAAAATTACAAAAAACTTGATAAAGACTTAGACTTGAAATATTTTTAAAAAGAAGAATTAAACGCAAAATAACTATGCCAGATGTTCTCGGGCAGGCTTTATTTGATTTTTATCATCACCTGCCTTTGTCCAAATTATGGATACATAACAAGTACGGCAGAAAAGAGGAAATGCCGGTGAGCCATTACTTTAGAAAGGAAGAAGATATGCCTGAACTTGAGTTGATTGCTTTACAAGAATGCAGAGGCAAAGTGCTGGATATAGGAGCAGGCGCAGGATGTCATTCGCTGCCGCTGCAGTTGGCAGGATTGGATGTAACCGCTCTGGAAGTATCTGCGAAAGCAGCAGAAGTAATGAAACTGAGAGGTGTAACAAAAATCGTTCAGGAAGATATTTTCCAGTTCACATCCGATGGTTTTGATACTTTACTGTTGCTAATGAACGGGATTGGATTAACAGGAAATATAGATGGTTTTACTCAGTTTCTGCAACATGCAAAAACATTGCTTAATGCAGGTGGGCAGTTACTCTTTGACTCTTCTGATGTGGCTTATTTGTATGATAACAAAGTGTTCGCAATGGAAAATTATTATGGCGAAATCATGTACCGGTACGAGTATAAAAAACAAAAAACAGACTGGTTTACATGGCTATACATCGACCGCCATACTTTACGGCAGATCGCCGAAAAAGAAGGATGGCAAACAGAGATCTTATGTGAAGATGAATATGACCAATACCTCGCTAAATTAACCCCCAAACCCCTGAAGGGACTTTAAGAGTTGTCAGTCATTGCGAGTAATTGATTTTTGGTTCCCAAACAAGTTCTTTGAACATGACACTGTAAAATTGCTTATTTCAGTGCTCGGGTTTTGGGAAAATTTATTAATATTAAAATTAATATTAATGCAAAAGTAATTAAAGTACAGTGGTTTTAAAAATGTGTCATTGGCAGGTACAAAGCAATTTTTTGTTCATCGTTCCTCCTCGCAATGGCGGCTCTCTTTTGCCGAAATGAGTACCTTCAGTACAAGTGTGCGACGCAACAAAAGTTAAATAGAAATTCAAATGCTTGCTACCAAAATTATTGTATTACTTCCTCAATCACTTTGCCTATGCAACCACTCGGCATTTGTATGTGAAGCAGGGCAGAAACAGTGGCCGAAATATCGGTCATATACGTTTCGCGGTTTGTCTTGCCCTTTTTAATACCCCAGCCATACCATACCAAAGGAATATGGGAGTCATAAGGGTTCCAAAGGCCATGGGTAGTTCCTTTGTTTCCGCCATCGAACCACTGAGGCTTAAAAATAAATTGCACATCGCCGCTTAGCTTTTGGTTATACCCATTCACAAGCATGTTTTTTATATTGGCGGGAATGGAAGTTTGCGCTAACTGTTTCAGGTCAATAGCGCCTGCAATGGCGGCATAGGTCAGTAACTGTTCTATGACCGCATCTTTTACTTTTTGCAGGTCTTCTGCTGCAATATTGCTGTTTAAATAAACCTGGTAATTCATAACCCGTTTAACGCCATTCTGAATTTTAAAACGCTTTTCGAGCATTTCGTCTAAGTTGGTTTCAATGGCTTTCTCGGTCATTGTGCCTGCAGGTATTTTATTCTCCTTTAAAAAAGCCGGCACATGCGCCACACCATGATCGGCGGTTAAAAATACGGTGTATTGTCCTTTACCTATTTTGCCATCGAGCCAGGTGAAAAAAGATGACAGGTCGTTGTCGAGGCGCAGGTAAGTATCTTCTGCTTCTACTGAGTTAGGGCCAAATGCATGACCGACATAGTCAGTAGAAGAAAGACTGACAGCAAGAAAATCGGTATTGGTTGTTTGCCCGAGGCTTTCGCCTTCAACGGCTGCTCTTGCCATGTCGAGGGTTAAAGCATTGCCATAAGGCGTAGAACGCAGGGCATTGTATTTATCTTTTGTAATGGTTGCCGTTACATGCGGAAAAGAAGTTCCTCCGCCGGGAAAATCTGCTTCATATAGTTTATCGTCGGCAGTACTTTGAGAATAGGTTTTTACAGGATAGAGCGTGTTCCAGTTTTGCTGCAGATAAGTGTCGGGCAGCTTTTGGTCGTTAAATTGTTTTGCCCATACAGGAAGATCTTCCATGTAATAGGTACTGGTAATAAAAGCTCCGTTTGCATTGTCGAACCAGTAAGCTGCATTGGCGGCATGTCCGGCGGGCAGTATGGCTCCCCTGTCTTTCAATGCTATACCAATTACTTTTGAACGAAAGTTGGTAGCAAGCCGCAACTCATCTGTGACAGTGGTAGTCCATAAATTTTCAGGCGACATTTTACCGGCATCCGATGTGCTTCCTACAGAGGTCACCTTATCATCATCGGTACAATACACGTCTTTGTTCAATTCGCGGTTATACCAGTTGTTACCCATAATGCCTGTAATTGCCGGAACCGAACCTGTATAAATACACGTATGTCCTGCAGCAGTATAACTTGGAGTATATGGTAAAAAAGTGTTTTCACAGCTAAAACCTTCATTCAATAATCGCTTAAAACCATTTGCTCCGTACCTTTCAGAATAACGGTACAAATAATCCCAACGCATCTGGTCTATCACTATTCCGACTACAAGTTTAGGTCTTGCCGCATTTGCATTACCTGAAGTTTTCTTCTGTGCAAAACCAAAGACTGCAACTATCATTAGAAACAATGCAAAAACAATCTTTCTCATCTTCAATATACATTTTGGCAAAAGTATTTTAAAGAGTCATTTAGTTTGCGTTAATAAATAAAGAACAAAACCAAATAACACGTCATATTGCGTTTATTGTGCGGCTGCAATTATATTTGCACACTTTAAAAAAATGTACTGATGAAAGTAATGAAGTTTGGGGGCACGAGTGTAGGCAAGCCAGAAAGAATGCACCACGTAGCAGATTTGATAACAAGAGACAATGAACCAAAAATTGTGGTGCTGAGCGCATTAAGCGGTACAACCAATGCACTGTCAGAAATAAGCAATAGTTTGTCTGAGAATAACCGCAGCACTGCGAAACATCGCATTGACAAACTGGAGGAGCATTACAAACAGTTCATGCAGGATTTACTGAAGACAGATGATGCCAGGCAAAAAGCCTTGCGGATAATAGGTGAACACTTTGAGTTTCTAAATATCATTTTAAAGATCTCTTTTAGTGAAGCGTTGAATAAAGACATTCTTGCGCAAGGCGAATTATTGAGCACAAAATTATTTTCTGCCTATCTGTACGAAGCAGGAATAGACCACGAACTGCTGCCAGCATTGGAATTTATGCAGATAGACGGTTACGAAGAGCCGCTTGTGGGCAATATCAGGGTTAAGCTGACCCAACAGCTTAATCATCACAAAGACAAAAACCTTTTTGTAACCCAGGGATATATCTGCCGCAACAGCAAAGGCGAAGTTGACAACCTGAAGCGTGGCGGAAGCGACTACAGCGCTTCGTTAATAGCCGCAGCCATCAATGCAAAAGTGTGCGAGATATGGACCGATATAGATGGCATGCACAACAACGACCCCCGTGTGGTAGAAAAGACAATCGCCATAGAACAGATGAGCTTTGATGAAGCTGCCGAGCTTGCTTACTTCGGCGCTAAAATTTTGCATCCTGCCTCTATATGGCCGGCTCAGCATTTTAATATTCCGGTGAAGTTGTTAAATACGATGCAGCCTGAAGCAAAGGGCACATTGATCGTGGAAGAGGCGGGAAGTGTGGGTGTAAAAGCAATTGCCGCAAAAGATGGAATTGTTGCTTTAAAAATCAAGAGCAGCCGCATGCTGCTTGCTTATGGTTTTCTGCGCAAGGTGTTTGAAGTGTTTGAAAAATACCGCACGCCGATTGATATGGTTACCACATCAGAAGTAGCCGTTTCACTCACTATCGACAACAGGGAACACCTCCAGTTTATCATACAGGAGCTGGAAGCTTTCGGAACAGTTGAGGTGGATGACAATCAAACCATCGTATCTGTTGTCGGCAACGAGATTGCAGAGACCCCGGAGGTAATGATGCGATTGTTTGACTCAATTAATAATATTCCTGTACGCATGGTCAGCTATGGCGGAAGCAGGCATAACATTTCTCTGCTGATACCTGCCGAATATAAAAAGCTTACTTTACAGGTTTTGAACAAAGGCTTATTCAATTTATAATTTGTAAACCATTATGACTGGCAAACTGATCTTAACCCGCAAGGGGAGCATGCTCAACCACAGGCAGCATTATACCATTTTAATAGATGGAAAAGAAGTTGGTCAGATAAAAAATGATGATACAGAAGAAATTGAACTTCTTGTCGGAGTGCACGATATACAATGCAAAATCAACTGGATGAGCAGTCCCGTAAAACAAGTGACCATAAAAGATGGTGATAAAACTTTTCTGCAGGTAAGCTCCGGAATGAAGTTTATTGTTCCCCTGTACTTTATGATGCTTGCCGGTCTTTTTTTCCCGTTTTATTTTCGTTTTGCCAAACTTCCAATCCCTGAAGCAGCTACAATTATCAAACTGGTTTTAATCATTCCTGCCTTGCTGTATTATATCTTTTACATCTCCATAAACAGAAAAAATTACCTGCACTTAGGCGAAGACAAAAGCAATCCTTTTTCATAAGAGATAATGTGCTAATATGCTAATGTGCTAATATGCTGATGTGCTGATGTGCTGATGTGCTGATGTGCTGATGTGCTGATGTGCTGATGTCGTTGTT
>CAXUMK010000011.1:39592-47672 GCA_964251885.1 uncultured Segetibacter sp.
CGGCGAAGGAACGGGTAGGATTTTTTGAGCCCGGCCGAATTACTACTATGAGTCAGCCGTTGCGTCGCACACTTCCTCTGAAGGTACTTTTTTCGACAGTTCAAAACAGCGAAAAATATTCATTTGACGAGTGCCTTTTAAACTTCAAATATTGTTTTGCTTTAATTCTTTTTGCCTTTGCGCCTTCGCGCCTTTGCGTGCAACAATTCGCCGGGCTAAAGCCTCATTGCTACTCCATCTTATCCCCGCCCTACAGGACGGGCCAATAAATAATCTTAACTATACTTCCCGCTTTATAAGTGTGCATTGCAGGATATAGAATTTGAACTAACAACACATAACCTTATTACCTTAGTAACACAATACATCTGCTCAAAAATAACTAACCTTATTACCTTATTTCTTTTCAGGAATACAAGGAGTGCGATTTTGAATCTTCAAAACAAAATGAGTATAAAGATTGTGGTATTCTGTTCATGACTTAATGATAAGGTAATAAGGTTTTTTCTTTCTCTTTTCTATTCGTTACTAAGGTAATAAGGTTTTTATGCCGGTATCTGTAACGCATTGGTTATGCCCGGTGCATTCCATGGTCGCTTTTGTTGTTATCCTTTGTAAGTTCTATCATTCGTCAATTGCGAGGCACAGCTTGTCCCGCAACAAAAGCGGCAAAGCAATTTCTTGAACAATCAAGTTGACAGTTGGCTGGGGGATTACTTCACCAAGCTACGCAAGGCTGCCAATGACGGGTAGAAAATGAACGACAATGTGGTAGATAGAATGTTAGGTTATGGAATGGTGTACCGCTCCTTCTCCTCGCGGAGAAGGAGCGGGAGAATGAGGTCTTGCCGAACAGCGAACAAAGTGTACAGGTGAGCGACAGTTGGCTGTGAGATTACTTTGCCCAGCTACACAAGGCTGCCAATGACGGGTAGAAAATTAACGACAATGTGGTAGATAAAGTGTTAGGTTATCCAATGTTGTACCGCTCCTTCTCCTCGGGGAGAAGGAGACGGAGGATGAGGTCTTGCCGAATGGCGAACAAAGCGTACAAGTGTGCGACGCAAGGATGTAAAATAGCAGCAATACAGCCTGGCTCAAAAAAATTATTGCAAGTGTTTACAAGGCTTGATTTCGACTTCAGTCTCCCGACTCTTATCTCCCGACTCCCATCTCCCTACTTTCACTCAGCAGGTCTCAAACCACAAAGGCGATTGATCATTCGGGTCTCCGTTATAACTAAAAAACAGTTCCTCGCTTTTTTTAACAGGCTTAATGGTGCGGATGGTCATGTTGCCACTTTCATAATCCATTTCATACTCGCAGTTTGGCTCAAAAGAGTGATTATACATCGAAACGTAGCCCAAAGCCACGGCAGCTTTGCGCTTGCTTTTACCCCATTCAAAAATATAATGAAACAGTTTTGTCCCTTCGATCTGCTTTCTTTCTTTTGGCGACAATTCTATCACGGGAGAAATTTCGATAACCGTACCCGCAGCAATATTTTTGGTGGTAAAAACACCCCGGCCACGATTTGCGGAAGGAGCAATAACAAGGTATGGTAAAAGCATATTGTTTTGTTGGCTGGCTAAGATAAAGAAATTGAAAGCAGTAAATAAAACTAAACCTGCAAATACTTAATTTGCAGCCATGGCAGCAGAAGAGATTGAAGAACAAAGCATACATGAGCAGTTTGAGCAACTGGCGGCAACAGATGACAAGCTCGCCATCAGGGAGTTTTTAGATGACCAGAACATTGCCGATGTCGCCGACCTGATAAATGAATACCCTGATTACGAAGCGCAGATAATCGCCAATTTATCCATACACCGTGCAGCCAGCACTTTTAAAATATTAGACTGGCCTACACAAAAGAGAATTGTTTCGCAGCTTCCGTTTTTTAAAACTGCCGAACTGCTTAACGAGCTGCAGGCCGATGACCGCACCGACTTTTTACAAGACCTGCCAAAAGAAGTTTTAAGAGACCTTATAAAACTGCTCGAGCCCGAGGAAAGGCTTGTGACCCTTTCGCTGCTGGGTTATCCCGAAGACAGTGTAGGCAGGCTGATGATACCCGATTATGTATACGTGTATGAGCACAATACGGTCGAAGAAGTATTTCAGATCATCAGAAAAGTTGCCAAGAATACCGAAACCATTGATGTGATATATGTCATCAACGACAAAGGTCAACTGATAGATGACCTGCGGATAAAAGAGTTTATACTGGCTGCGCCCGACACAGAGGTGAATGAACTGATGGATGAAAGAGTGATCTCTTTAAACGCAAAAGACGACCAGGAACACGCGAACCAGATATTTAAAATGAACAACAGGGTAGCCCTTCCCGTGGTGGATGATAACAATATTTTGCTGGGCATTATCACCATCGACGACATTTTATGGATCGCCGCCGAAGAGTTTAGCGAAGACATGCAAAAGATGGGTGGTACCGAAGCGCTTGACCAACCCTATCTTGAAACGCCTTTTTTTAGTTTGATTAAAAAAAGGGCCGGCTGGCTGATCGTGCTGTTTTTCGGAGAGTTGCTTACCGCTACTGCACTGGCCTATTTTAACGATGAAATATCAAAGGCAACAGTACTGGTCATGTTTATGCCGCTCATCGCTTCCAGTGGAGGCAACAGCGGTTCACAGGCTTCTACATTGATCATACAAGCCATGGCCGTTGGTGAGGTATCGCTGTCAGACTGGTGGCGGGTAATGAGAAGAGAAATCTTAAGCGGCCTTACACTTGGCGGAATACTCGGGCTCATCGGTTTTATCAGAATCTGCCTGTGGCATGTACTAATGAGCCACGGCGTATTTCAGGATCTCTACGGCGTTTACTGGCTTTTGGTAGCGATCAGCGTAGGCGTATCGCTCGTAGGGGTGGTTCTTTGGGGTACCATTACCGGGTCAATGCTTCCGCTTATTTTAAAAAGACTTGGCGCCGACCCGGCCGCATCATCGGCGCCCTTTGTAGCCACCCTTGTAGACGTAACAGGGTTAATCATTTACTTCAGCGTTGCGTACATTTTTTTAAAAGGCTTGTTGTTGTAGTTCATAAAGTTTTTTTGGGAACCGGCATGTAAACAACATTCAGCATCGTTGTGTCACTCACTTTTACTGTAAATTTTTATTGAGCTTTGTCCTGCTCGTTCGAGGCAAAATAGAATTGAAACCGGTTTAAATTTTACCGGACACAGTCCTGGTTTTTCTTTTACATAAAAATGTCTTGCGGAACACTTAAACGAGCAGGGGATTTAAGTTTATCACTTCCAACACGTTTAAAATATGACGAACTATTTAGTAAATGTATTTTCTGAAATGCTAATAGAATTTTCTTCTGGAATTGCTTATTTAGTTCAGACAAAGATGGATTTTAATAAAAAAGAGTTTTTATTTTCCAAAGATGCTTTTTATCTAAACTATCCATTTGAAGGTGCAGAAAAAGTTATTCCCTTTTTTGAAAGTTTAAAAGCCAAAGAACGGAATAGGATAATAAATCTTATGCAAGATTCATATGGATTTCAAGTAAGAGTTGATGACTTGCTCGGGAAATTTTTGGTTGCTTTGTTTTATAATCTTGAATTACATAGTTTAGTAATTGCTGGGCTGGCTGGATTAGGGGACAGTTCAATAGATACCTGTGTTGAATTATTAAAACGATTTACTTCTAAAGAAAAATCTAAGGTTGTTGTACTGACTACGACATCTTCGAAACTGTATGGAAGAATATCTGTTACCGCACTATAGTTTTTTTCGTCCTGCTGGAGGTCTTTAAAAGCTTTTGCGCCCGGCTGAGTCACTCAAGCATGTGTAAAGCGCCGGGTCTCATCCTAACACACAATGCTTTGTTATGAAGACCCAGCTTCGACATAAAAGATGCAGATCAAAAACAGTATGCAGTAAAACCTATCATTTGTCATAAAACAGAAAACACAAAAAATATGAAACACTTGATTATCTTATTATCATCCATCTTTATCATGTCACTTGTGGTAAATGCACAGGCGACAAACGATCTTTTAACTAAAAACAAAAATTTTACAGGCGCTGTATCCGACAAAAAAGTTTACAATGCCATCTTTCAATTAGACAATAACGATCCTAAAATTATTACTAAAGCCATCAGCAACATAAACAATGTGTTGAATGATGAAAGGCTTAAAAATAAAATAAATATCGAGCTGATCGCTTTCTCAGGCGGTACAGATGCCTATTTTAAAGGCAGCAAATATGAAAATGATATAAAGGCATTAGCAGAAAAGGGAGTTATTGTAGCACAATGCAATAATACCTTGAGAATAAGAAATATCAGCAGGGACAGCCTTTATGATTTCATTGGGATAGTACCCAGCGGAACAGGTGAACTGATCATTCGTCAGGCACAGGGATGGTCAGTTGTGAAGCCGTAAGAATTCATAATAATCATTTATAGCAGAATAACCAATGCTATTAACCTAAGAATGTTGTACAGATAACGCAGGGTGTATGAGCTGCTATGAAAAGATGCGGTAGAAGGGAGTGACACAACCGGAGCAGAAGAAAGAATAAATGTTTGTCCCCCCAAAAAACCTTAAGTTAATGACATTGGCAGGATAATAGTAAAAATGTTATTCGTTTTCATGATGCAGTTTTTTTAAAAGCAATTCTTTCCTGCTTCTTGATACATCAATGCTTGAACTGTCACTCATAATTAAATATCCACCATCGCCTTTTACATATTTGTCTACTTCGTTAATATTTACAATAAAAGAGTGATGCACTCGCATAAAAGAAAAATCTTCTAATAATTCTTCTATTTCTTTTAATGTTTTTGAGGCTGTTATCTTTTCTTTAGTACTTAGAGAAAGAATGGTGTAATTGCTGCTGGATGCACAACTGACAATCGAATTTACAGAAATCATCCGCAGTCCTTCCATAGTTGGTATGGCTATTTTATTTACAGGTATAGCTGGATGCGTTAATTTCTGCAGCAGCATTTCTATTTGTTGAGGAACTGTGTCATTGGATTTTTGCAGTACTTTTTGTACAGCCGCCTGCAGTTCGTCGCTGTCAATCGGCTTTAATAAATAATCAAGCGCACTAAACTTAAAGGCCTTTAAAGCATATTGATCGTAGCTGGTTGTAAAGATGATGGAGAAATTTACTATGGATAGTTTTTGCAGCATTTCAAAACCGCTCATGTGCGGCATTTCAATATCTAAAAAAATTAAAGTAGGCGTTTGTTCACTGATCGCTTTTAATGCGTCTGCGCCGGAATAGCAGATATCAAGAATCTTTACTTCAGGGCAATAACGTTCAAGCAAAGAAACCAGGCTTTCGCAACTGTAAGGTTCATCATCTATAATAATTGCGGTTATCATCAGTAAGATTATTATTCACCGTAAACGTCAGACTAAAACCTGAGATGCTGAGTTTTCATCTCCAACTTCTGCCTTCACATTTCAATCATTTCTTTGTAAAATATTTTTAAATGCACACGGGTGCCTTTCGCTTTTCCATTTTCATCAATCAAATCCTCTATCGTAAAAAATGTTTGCTGATCAGAATTATTATTCAGTAAGCTCAATCGTTCGGTTGTAATTTTTAAACCCATAGATTTTTGTTTTTCTGAAAATTTGCTTTTTAATAATTCAGCCTGTTGTCTGCCAATGCCACTATCGGTAATAAGGCAGCTTAAAAGTTTTTCTTCCCTGCAGAAATCAAAACTTAAGAAACCTTTTTCCTGCTTGTGCATTAAGCCATGCCAGATGGCGTTTTCTGCAAAGGGCTGCAGTAATAATGGTGGAACAAAAATAGCGTCCACTTCAATGTTGTCTGGTAAATTAAGTGCATAATCAAATGAATCTTTGAAACGAAGTTTCTCCATGTCCAGATACAATCTCAACGTTTCCAGTTCATCTTCTAAAGAAATAAAAGATTGTTTCGAATTGTTTAGCACCATTCGTATTAAACGTGAAAATTTAGTGAGATACTTTGATGCTTCGTCTGACTTATTTTTTAAAATGAAACTGTTGATGGAGCTTAAACAATTAAAAATAAAATGCGGGTTCATTTGAGATCTGAGCGCCTGCATTTCGAGTTCAGTGGCTTTGGTTTGTAATGCTGATTGTTTTTTTTCATTTTCAACCTGTTCCATATTCAAAGAATATTGTAACCTGACTTTTTCTAACCGTTCATTTTTTCGTTTTAAGTCTATTGCGCGGTAAACAACAAAACCCAATAGAACCAATACAATTACACCAGCTAAAAGAATATTTTGCAGCAATACATTTTTTTGAATAGCATCGGCTTTTATCTTGTTATCTTTTTCAAGCAGCGTTACTGCTTCAATTTGTTTTTTAAACTCTGTTTGCTTTTTATAATTGGTCAACCTCCACAAAAACTGTTGATTTTTTACTGTATCATTTAATGAAATGTATTGCTGCATGAAAAAATAAGCGCTGTCATTTTTTTTGAAATGTTTATATAGTTCTGAAAGCAGCAGATATCCCCGAAGTATATAGGTTTTTACATTTGCCTTTTTTGCAATGGAGAAATCCTCAAGCGCATACTTGAGCGCCTCTTTTTCATTTTTCTTCTCTTGATATGTTTTTGCTACATCCAATAAGATTCGCATCAAATCCCATTGGTCATTTTCTTTTCTAAAATGATCAACGGGTCTTAGAAAAATACTAAGGGCAGAGTCGTATTGCTTTTGCAGCAGAAGCGTTTCACCAAAACTTATTCTTGTCATTAGATTTGCCGGATCAATTTGCATGGCTCTTTGCAAATAATAAAGCGAGGAATCAGGGTTATTTGTCAGTTGATAAATTGCGCCTATTGGCTCATCGAAATAATTCCAGTTAGCTGCGTAATAATTTATTCCATGCATAGTCGCATATTGCATGCCCTGCCGGTAATAGTCCAAAGCATCTGCATAATCACCTGCTGATCCATATAAATAACCCATATTTGCCAGGGCGGCAGCTATGCAAACATGGTCGCTCATAGTTTGGCGTATAAACAAACTTTTGGTGCAGTATTCAAAGCTCTTGTCATAGTTTCCCGTAGCTGCATACAAAAAACTCATCCATGCCCAGGCTTTACCTTCACCCTCGGCTTTATCGAGCTTGGCGAGATAAGTAAGGGATTTTGTAAAGAAGGCAGCAGCTTCGGTAAAGTTGTTTTCAGAATAAAGTGTTTGACCAAGCCACAGATTACACCACGCCTGCCCATTTTCATTATGAGTGCTATCGAAAAATTGTAAAGACTGCCTTAGATAGTTTTCCGCACTCAAAAAATTTTTCCTGTAAATTTCTGATACGCCTAAATGCATGGTAGATGTTGCCAGACCTGGTGCGTAATTAATTTTTTTAGCCTCATTATATGCTTCCGTGGCCCGGATTGAAATAGAATCAGGAAAAACGCGTGGGAACGAACAATATTCTTCGCTTAATGCATTCAGGCAATTTACCCTGTTTATGCCTTGTGTAAATGGCAGCAGGTTTTTTAAGCTGTCAATCTTTTTGCGTGCCGGATGCTGTGCAAACGCAATGGAGACAAATAGCAGGCTTATCGTAATAAGTATTATTTTTCTGCACGTCTGTAACACATTCTTTCGGTTAAATGAATTCAAACAGGTTTTAATCTTATCTGGAAATTTATGACAGAATTAAGCAGTTTCTTCCTATGTAAAGAAATCAGGAAATTGTATTTCAAATCTAATAATTTCTTTGTGATTACCTGGTAAGAATGAGCATTTGTACAAGGATAATGACGACTGGTTGATTTGATTGAGCAGTTAACATGAATACAGCTCAGCAAAACTATCGGTGAAAACTCATCTTAAATTATAATTTAAGCAGTGAATCTCTTATTTTTAGTATTAATATTAAAACTGCTTCAGATGCCACTATTTATGGATTTCCATCATATTGAAAACGTTACAATTGAAGATGTAAAGACTGCTCATATTGCAGATTTGAAAGTGCAGGATAAATATAAGGTGAAGTATCATCAGTTTTGGGTAAACGAGGTAGCAGGGACAGTTTTTTGTTTAATGGAAGGTCCGGATAAAGAAAGCTGTGAAGCA
>CAXUMK010000012.1:0-3918 GCA_964251885.1 uncultured Segetibacter sp.
TTTTTCAAAGGGTTAGAGTGGATGTCATTATAAGGAACGAAGCAATCCCCTGCATAATCAGGTTGACAGTTAGCTGGGGGTTGCTTCGCCAGGCTGTGGAAGGCTTGCAATGACTAACACTTACTATGTATTGTGCGACCAGCGTTAACTTTCTTTGGTTACCAGCATTTGTTTTTCAAATAAGCATCGTTGTGTCACTCCCTTGTACATTTAGTTTTCTATTCAGCTAACTTATACATTAGCTACTAACTATTGGGGGCAAAAAAAAGAGGGAGATCAGTCTTCCTCTTTTTTTGTAACCGGTATCTTTTCTTTATTGGGTTTCGCATTTTTATCTTTTCCCCTTCGTTCTCTTGCCATTTGAAAACTTACCCCGAGAGACATTCCTTCCTGCAATTTTATATCTTCCTGAGTAAACTTTTCGTATCCCTCCATTTCAAAAGATATAGTGTAAGTACCAGCAGGCAAATTAGAAATACGGTACATGCCGGTCGAGTCTGTTAATGCAAATTTTTGTCCCTCCAGGGCAGTTGAACTGAGCGTAATGACGGCTTCATTCAGAGGTAATTTAGAACGTGCATCTTTTACAATGCCACTGATTATTGCAGGTTTTTTTTCCTGGCCAAAAGCGACAAACAAAATAGAAAGAAATAAAACTGGGAGTAATCTTTTAAGCATCCTATGCATTTATTAGTGGATTTGTTAAAGCTAAACTAAAATCCTGCCATATCTCCTGTACCACTTCTATTGCAGGTTTGATTGTATTTATCAATGCACTTACCTGTCCTATTTCAAGTTCGCCCTCATCAAGTTCGCCTTCAAACATTCCCTTTTTGGCTCTGCCTCTTCCAAGTATCTGCAGGAGTTCTTCTTTGGAAGCGCCACGCTCTTCGGCAGCTTTTATCTGGCTGTAAAATTTATTTTTAAGCAGGCGAACAGGCATTGTCTTTTTTATGCTAAGCACTGTAGAGCCTTCCTGCGCCTGTAGAACTACCTGCTTAAAATTGCTGTGAGAAGAGGCTTCCGGCGTGCAGACAAAGCGACTGCCTATTTGTACACCTTCGGCTCCCAATACCATTGCTGCAAGCATTTGTCTTCCTGTTGCAATTCCACCCGCAGCTATAACAGGAATTTTGACTGCATTTTTAACCGCAGGTATTAAAACCATTGTTGTGGTTTCTTCTCTCCCGTTATGACCTCCTGCTTCAAAACCTTCTGCGACTACCGCGTCACATCCGGCTGCTTCCGCTTTCTTTGCAAATTCGCTGCTGCTGACTACATGGATCACTTTTATTTCATTGTCTTTAAGCTTTGAAGTCCATACTTTGGGGTTGCCTGCACTTGTAAAAACGATTGGCACTTTCTCTTCTATGATGATTTCGATATGCTTTTCAATGTCAGGATAAATGAGCGGAACATTCACGCCAAAAGGTTTATTAGTTGCTTCTCTGCATTGCCTGATATGTTCTCTTAAAACATCGGGATACATACTGCCGCTTCCAATTAATCCCAGGCCTCGGGCATTGCTAACTGCGCTGGCCAATTTCCATCCACTTGCCCACACCATACCAGCCTGGATAATGGGATATTCGATTTGAAGAAGACGGGTAATACGGTTAGAAAAATTTGTCATTAGTACAAATTAAGCTCTAAATATAAAATGCTAACTTTAAAACAAAAAATTATGGATTCTCTTATAGAACTGGCTTTAAAGCTTCCTGCTGAAGAAAAGATAAAGTTGTATCACGCTTTACAGGAAGACCTTGATTTGGAAGATGAAATTTTAAGTGAGCCTGAGTTATCGGCGAAGCAATGGAAAGAAATGAATAAAAGAATAAGTGATATTGATTCCGGCAAAAGCAAAATGATTACTGTAAAAGAATTCAAAGAAAAAATGGAGATTAAAATAAATGAATTACGAGGTAATTCCTGAAGAAAGTTGTGATAGGCCTTTTTCACCAATCTTCAAAACCCTCAAGCTGGAGAAAAACAAAATACAGAAAAAGCTGAATAAAGAAAATACAAGCACAAGTGTGCGACGCAACAATGTATAAAAAAGCTTCTTGGCTGACAACCAAAAAAATCTCTTTCCGCGACTTCGGCGGTTTCTGCGAGAGGACAAACTACCCAAACTCGATCTCGGTGTTATCTCCAATGTTTAAGCTGCGGCTAAGGCCTTTTACCGAGGCATCGCTGCCGATGAGGGAATTATCGAGAACTACTTCAAATAAATGCGTGTAAGAGCCAATAATACTGTCGCGAATAATTGACTGCTGAATATTGCTGTTTGCACCAATGGCTACGTGCGGGCCTATGATAGAATCTTTAATAATACAATTTGGGGCAATGCTAACCGGCGGAATAATGATAGTACCCTTGAACGTATGACCGTCAAAAACATTACCGCCTGACTTCTTTAGCAATGTGGCATTGCTCTCGAGCAAAGTCTCTTTTTTACCGCAATCGAACCAGTTCTTTACTTTAAAAGCCTTGAACTGCGCTCCCCGTTTGATCATAAAATCGAGGGCGTCTGTAAGGCTGTATTCGCCGTTTGTTTTTATGTTTTCCTTAAAAAGGTGGGTGAGGCAAGCATACATAAAAGCTGTTTCCTTTATTTTATACAGTCCTACCAGCGCCATATTGCTTTTCGGAATAGAAGGCTTTTCAACCACATGTTCTATAAAACCGTCGGTGCCTATTTCTGCCACACCAAACTGTCGCGGGTCATCTACTTTTTTTACGCCCAGCATACTAAAAGGGCTGTTGATCATTTCCTTTACATCGTATTCGCAGATGGTGTCTCCCAGCGCTACAAAAACTTCCTCATCACCTACAATTTCACGGGTCAGTTCAATGGCATGGCCGGTGCCCGAGCGTTCGTTTTGCTGTACAAAATGATATTTGATGTGTGGAAAGGCGAATTTGACATAATCCTCAATTTTCTCTCCCAGGTAGCCGATGATGAAAACAAATTCGGTGATGCCCGCCTCGTATAACTGGTCAACTATAAAACTTAAGATTGTTTTTCCGGCTATAGGTATCAGCGCCTTTGGTTGTGTATAGGT
Organism: uncultured Segetibacter sp.; assembly: GCA_964251885.1. Lineage (GTDB taxonomy): Bacteria > Bacteroidota > Bacteroidia > Chitinophagales > Chitinophagaceae > Segetibacter. Next base: position 3,066 of record CAXUMK010000012.1, read on the forward strand.
ATGAGGCCTTAACTTGGCACCTGCTCCGGCTACAGGAATGATTACTTTCATGTGTACTCCTTTTGCTGATAGACTCTCCCTCACATTCTGCTGCAGGTTCTGGTAAGTTTTTTAAAAGTATTACTCCTGCATTCACTTCGTCAATAGTGTGAAAATAATGTTTTTTTTATCAGAGGATTATAATAAGAGGCATTTAAATTATAAGAAGATGAGGATGGCTGGTGACTAATGACTGGAAAAACTTAATAGTTTATTGACAATTGACTTAATGACCTATTGACTTAATGACTAATTGCCCCATTGACTTATTGACTTATTGACTTAATGACTTCCCATACTGCTTCATTTATTCAAATAAGATTATTTTTGTTTTTTAAATGATATACATGCAAAGAGACACGGTAATTTTTGACCTTATTGATAAAGAACTTAAACGCCAGCGGCAGGGAATAGAACTGATAGCTTCTGAAAATTTTACCAGTCTGCAGGTGATACAGGCAACGGGAACAGTTCTGACAAATAAATATGCAGAAGGATACCCCGGAAAAAGATATTATGGTGGTTGTGAGATAGTTGACGAGATAGAACAATTGGCAATTGACAGGTTAAAACAAATTTTTGATTGCGAATATGCCAACGTACAACCACATAGCGGCGCGCAGGCCAATGCAGCGCTGATGCTTGCCGTACTGCAGCCCGGCGACGCGATCCTGGGACTTGACTTAAGTATGGGCGGACATCTGACACATGGCAGTCCTGTCAACTTTAGCGGTAAATTATACCAGCCCCACTTTTATGGAGTCACTCGCGAAGGCTTTATTGATTATGAAACCCTTGAGGCAAAAGCGAGGGA
>CAXUMK010000012.1:3928-23485 GCA_964251885.1 uncultured Segetibacter sp.
GGCAAATTATATCAGCCACATTTTTATGGTGTTACCCGCGAAGGTGGCACTGTTGATTATGAAATGCTCGAAGCAAAAGCCCGGGAAGTAAAACCAAAAATGATTATTTGCGGGGCAAGCGCATACAGCCGCGAATGGGATTTTGCCAGAATTAGAAAAGTAGCAGATGAGGTTGGCGCTTTTGTTTTTTGCGACATGGCCCATCCTGCCGGACTGATTGCAAAAGGCTTACTCGCCTCTCCCTTTGAGCATTGCCATTTTGTAACGTCTACTACGCATAAAACCCTTCGCGGCCCGCGTGGTGGTGTCATACTGATGAAAAAGGATTTTGAAAATCCCTTTGGTGTAAAAGATGTAAAAGGCAATACCCGCATGATGAGCAACCTGCTCGATATGGCTGTATTTCCCGGAACGCAGGGCGGCCCTCTCGAGCATGTGATAGCTGCAAAAGCAGTATCGTTTGGCGAAATACTTACAAATGAATTTACTGATTATGCCAAACAGATAGTAGCCAATTCGCAGGCAATGGCAAAGGCTTTTATGGAGAAAGAATACCAGTTGATAAGCGGCGGAACAGACAATCACCTGATGCTGATAGATCTTCGCAACAAAAACATCAGTGGCAAAAAAGCAGAGAATGTGCTGGTAAAAGCAGATATAACCGTTAACAAAAACATGGTTCCTTATGACGATAAAAGCGCTTTTGTAACCAGTGGCATCCGTGTGGGCGTTCCCGCCATCACGACAAGAGGTATGAAGGAAGAGCACATGCAGTTTGTGGTAGATGTTATTGATAAGGTCCTACTGAATGCTGATGATGAAAACAGTATTACAAACATCAAAAAACAGGTGAATGAATTTATGCAGCAGTTTCCTTTATATCCTGAATTGGGTGGCTAAATTGTTGGATGGTTGAATTGTTGTGGTGTAATATTCTCTTGTACGGACGGTTTTCATTCAGCAAAACACTCAACAATGGAACAGTAAAACAATAAAACAATGGATTAATGTTTTGATGATGTATGCTTAGTTTTTGCATGATGGTTTTGGTTTCCGGCCTTTGTTTTTCAATTAAACATCGTTGTGTCACTCACTTGTACAATTCATTCTACATGCAGCAATTAATGAAGCTTAGCAATAAAACAATCTAACAATAAAACAATAGAACAATAAAACAATTCAACAATCAAAATTCTATGATACAAAGAATACAAACTATTTGGCTTTTGCTTGCTGCAGTTGCAGGTTTTCTTACTACAGAGATTCCTTTATATGCAGGTTCAATAATGGGTGATGTCGTAAAAAAATATTATGCTACCGACAATCTGCTCTTGTTTGCAGTAGCTATTGTTGCTGCTGTAATTGCTTTAACAGCCATCTTTCTATTCAAAAACAGAAAGACCCAGGTGAAATTTACAGGCTTTGGGATACTTATTTCGATCGTATTGATTGCACTTGAGGTTTGGCAGATTAGCGTATTCAGAAAATCAGTTACCATATTAAGAGGAACTTATTACTGGGGTTCACTGATGCCAATTGCTATGGCTGCTTTTTTTATTCTTGCGGCCGTAAACATTCGTAAAGACGATAAGCTTGTGAAGAGCTTAGACAGGCTGCGATAAGAAACCATTTATTTCAATAATTAATACTAAAAGCATATACTTCAATATGCTTTTTTAGTTTACACAAAAAACAAAGCAGTTAACATGAAAAAGGTTGCGGTTATTGGTGCAGGCACAATGGGAAACGGCATCGCACATGTATTTGCACAAAACGGTTTCACAGTCAGGCTGATAGATGTAAGTGAGGCGCAGCTTGAAAAATCGCTTGCAACAATTGGCAAAAATATAGACCGCCAGATAGCAAAAGGAACGACGACTGAAGAAGCAAAGCTAATTACTTTGAATAATCTTTCTGCATCCACTTCTATGGTTGACGGAGTAAAAGATGCAGCGCTGGTAGTAGAAGCAGCAACAGAAAACATTGAATTAAAGCTGAACATTTTTAAGGAATTGGATGAAATTGCTCCTGCCGGTTGCATATTGGCCAGTAACACTTCATCTATTTCCATAACCAAAATTGCGGCAGTAACAAAACGACCGGAGATGGTAATCGGAATGCATTTTATGAACCCTGTGCCGGTAATGAAACTGATTGAAATTATTAACGGCTATGCCACCAGACAGCAAGTCACTGAAACAATTGTTGAACTTACTAAAACACTTGGAAAAGTTCCCTGTGTTGTAAATGACTACCCGGGCTTCATCGCCAACCGCATACTGATGCCAATGATAAACGAAGCGATCTATAGTGTATACGAAGGTGTTGCCGGTGTGCAGGAAATAGATACCGTGATGAAACTTGGGATGGCACACCCAATGGGACCTTTACAATTGGCTGACTTTATCGGGCTGGATGTTTGCCTGAGTATTTTACATGTTTTATACTACGGATTTGGTAATCAAAAATATGCTCCTTGTCCGCTATTAGTAAATATGGTAACCGCAGGTTTTAAAGGTGTAAAGTCGGGAGAAGGATTTTATAAATATGTTGCAGGAAGTAAGGAACTGGTTGTTAGTGAGCGGTTTAAAACCTCATCCTCCATCTCCTTCTCCTAGAGGAGAAGGAGCGGTGCTTTAGTATATTTCCAAACATTTTATCTTCCACATCAGCAAAGCCTCATCCTCCAACCCCTTCCTCGAGGAGAAGGAGCGGTGCTTTAGAATATCTCCAAACATTTTATCTTCCACATTGGCATACTTCATCGACGCACATTCGAATTATCATAGAACCAACTGTTTGAATAATAAGAAATTATATCGGAAGAAATAGCTTCTGAAGAAATAAGTTTATGATTTGAAAGAAGAGGTGCACGCAAACCATTGTCAATAATCAGTTCACTGTTTTCAATCACCCTCGCTTCATCCCAGGCATTTTCATTGATAAATGATTGGGTAAGTCTGTTGCCGCCTTCTATTAAAATGCTTTGAATATTTAAATCGAAACAAGCCATCAACAGGGCTGTTATAAAAGACGGTTCTTTTTCTATTTTACAATAAACCAGGTTTTCGTGCTCTTCGTTCTTAACAGTATTGAAAATGATTGTCTTTTGCCGGCGGTCAAAAATTTGTAATGTCAGCGGAAGTCTTAGATTCATATCTACAACCAACCGAACAGGATTTGGACCACTCCAGTTTCTGGCATTTAATGCCGGGTTATCATGCAAAGCGGTATTTGTTCCAATCATAATTGCCGCTTCTTCACTTCTCCATTTATGAACCAGGCGATTGCTGTACGCATTGCTTATCAAAACCCTCGAAAAATCTGCATTGGCAATTGCTTGGTTTTTGCTTTGCGCCCATTTTAAAATAATGTAAGGACGACGTTTGACATGAAAAGTAAAAAACCGCTTATTCAGTTCTTTACATTCATTTTCCAATATGCCCGTAATAACTTTTACTCCTGCATTTTCCAGCTTTTCAATACCCTTTCCATCCACTTGCTCAAAAGGATCTCTGCATCCAACAACAACAGTTTGAATTTTATGTCTGATGATTAAATCGGCACAAGGCGGGGTTTTACCAAAATGAGCACACGGCTCTAACGAAACATAGATAACAGATTTTTCTATCAAATGCCTGTCTTCCTCTTTTACGCTTTTTATGCAATTTACTTCTGCATGTGCCTGTCCATAAGTCTGATGATAACCCTCTCCTATTATTCTGTCTTCATACACCAGTACTGAACCAACCATCGGGTTCGGCGCAACATAACCTGTCCCAGGTTTGGCAAGTTGTATGCAACGATGCATGTATAGTTCGTGTTTATCCATCAATAAGGCCTTAAAAGTAATTTAAAAAAACAGTAGCATTGCATGATGACCATTCACCTTGCATACAAGCAATTATTGGCGCAGTTATACGAAGTGTACGACAACCGCGAGGCGGCTAACATTGCTGATATGGTGATAGAACATGTAACCGGTCAAAGAAAAATTGAGCGGATTGTTTATAAAGACCTGCCGGTAAATGAGCAACAGCAGGTACAGTTAGAAAAGTTTGCAGGCCAGCTATTGCAGCACCGGCCGGTTCAATATGTTTTGGGAGAAGCCTGGTTTATGAAAATGAAACTCAGGGTAAATGAAAGCGTGCTGATACCAAGACCCGAAACAGAAGAGTTGGCAGAATGGATAATAAACGATATAAAAAAGTCGGGTAACAAAGAAGTGTCGTTGTTTGATATTGGCACCGGCAGCGGCTGCATTCCTATTGCTGTAAGGAAAAAAATACCTGAAGTAGCTGTATCCGCAATAGATGTTTCAGACGATGCTTTGCAGGTAGCCATTCTAAATTCAATAGAACAAAATGTGCTGGTTGATTTTCTTCATCTCGATTTTTTGAACGAAGAAGAATGGAACCGGTTAGGAAAGTATAATATAATTGTAAGCAACCCGCCATACATAAAACAAAGTGAAGAAGCGCGGATGCAGAACAATGTACTAAAGTACGAACCCCACGTTGCCTTATTTGTTCCCGATGAAGATGCCCTTATTTTTTACAAAGCCATAGTGAAATTCAGCACGGTTCATTTAAAACCCGGAGGAAGTGTATATGTGGAAATTAATGAAGCTTTGGGAGAAGATGTCGTTAAGCTTTTTAAAGAAAACGATTTTCAAGAAGTCGTACTGAAAAAAGATATGCAGGGAAAAGACAGGATGGTGAAGGCTTGTACTTAATTGTCAAAAGGCAGGTTCTGCTTCAAAGACGAGGTAGTCATCGCTTTCAGGTTCTACATTATCATTTGGACCATAGATTGAAACACGTAGAATTGGCTTTGACTCTTCCGCAGCCTTTTCACGTAACAATCCAAACACGTACTGTATTTCTGTTAAATAACGTTCAATTTTATGTTCAGCCTTTAGTTTTAACGCAAAATCCTTTGAATAATATAGCCCACCGTAATTTAGCTGTGAAAGCCAAATGATACTATACCTCCTGTCTCCCTTATTGCTCTCTGTAAATATCTCACGCAGCTTCTTTATAAGTGCTTTTTTATCCATAACATGACTTCTTTTGCCGAAGTTAAAAAATCTTTTACTTCATCAAATGTCTTACCTGTTAAATATCTTGCGTTTTCATTCCATTGAGAAATAGTAGACCATTTTTCACTAAACAAATTATTTATCATTAATTCCTTCTGAAATTCTACATATATACCTGATAAAATAATCAACTGTTCATAATCATGTACTTTGTATGGTCTCGTGATTACGCTTTCGTTTTTAAGCTTAGTTCGTGCAGGGTTTTCGAAGTCAAAAAAATCAGAAATGCCTAGTGTTTTGCAAACCCGAGCTTTTAACAGCAACTCAACAGCATACCCGGCTAAATAATAGGCATTGTCTAATCTGTTATTGGCTAATAACAGTTCTGCATCGTCGAGTTTTGCATAAGCCAGCACTTCAATATCTGATTGAGTTTGCATAGCAGGAAGATTTTACTTTATCCCGTTGTTGTCAACTGCCATAACCGGGGTGGCACCTAATTTTTTAATTACCTGCATTACTCTTATTGCAGTGCCAAGGTGAGAAGTACTGTCGCCATTGATGACTACCGAAGCTTTGGTGGTTGTATCTTTAGACAGGTAAGCCTTTAACTCTGTCTCTAACTGATCCATTCCTATTTTCTTTTGTCCAAGATAAATGTTCTGGTCTTTATCTACCGTAACTACAACTGTTTGCTTTGACTTTGTATCGCTTTTTGCTTTTGGGTTTGATACCTTGATGACATTTGGATTGGCTAACGTAGATACAATCAGGAAGAACAATAAAAGGATAAACAATATATCGTTTAGCGCACCTGTGTGCACTTCTGCGTGAGCCCTAAATCTTTTACGAATGTTCATTGTACTGTTTGTTTACCTCATCCTCGTTCCTTATCCTTGAGGAGAAGGATGCATATATGCATCGGATTTAGTTATTTTGTTTCCTTTTTTATACTTCCCGCTGCGTAAAAATATGCAGTCATTTTTTTGGAGCCGGCTGCATTACTACTATTTTACATCGTTGCGTCGCACTCTTGTACTTGCGTTCATTATTCAGCAATGCACTACTTGTCCCGTTATCGGGAAGCTTATCCCGCGTGCAATATAATTCCGCTTAATCTTCAGCATAGACTATGTGGTTGTTTTAACTTGAAAGCGGATTCAACAGATATACAAGAGTCGAATGGAGCGTCGCAACGATGCTCAATCAGGGTTATAAAGCTTGTCACCAAAAATTTTCCTTTACTGGATTTTAAACTCTTCTCTCCTAAATGACCTAATGACTCAATGACTGAATGACTTGTTTAAAATTACCTCGTTGGCTCCTGCAAAACATCTATAAAATCAGAACTGGCCACTTCCATCTTATTGGCAGTCTTATCAATTTGCGCTGTCAAAACATTGTGACCAATGTAGGCAAGCAAACCAATAATAAGACCTGTACCTGACGTGATCATTTTTACATAAATACCGCCGGCAATATCGTTAAGCGTAAAATTTCCCGTGCTAGCAATTCCATAAAACAGTTGTATCATTCCGACAATGGTACCGAGGAAACCAAACATAGGAGCAATACCTGCAATGAGCGAAAGAATGCTCAGGTTTTTCTCCATTTTGTACATCTCAAGCTTGCCAACATTTTCCATGCTTTTTTCAATTGCATCAATGGGTTTGCCGATACGCTGGATGCCTTTATCAATCATTCTTGCAACGGGATTGCTGGTATTTCTGGCGAGGGTGCGGGCTGCCGAAAGATTGCCCGTCATGATGTTGTCGCGAATCATGCTCATGAAGTTATCTTCGATCCTGCTGGCTTTGCGGATGGCTATCAACCTTTCGAAAAAAACAAAAATCGCTGCGACCAGCAAAAAGTACAGCGGATACATGATAAAGCCGCCTTTATCTAACAAACTCCACAACGAAATCTGAGCCGGAGGTTGTGTTACTGCCGGCACATGGGTCGTATCTGCTAATTGTGTATTGATCTGAAGTAATAGCCACATCATTCTTTACATTGTTTTGGGCGCATTTGTAACAAGACTTACAGTGCACTTATGAGAGTAGATAAATTAAGAACAGTTTGACGAATGTAATCGGTTTAATTTCACTGCGCTGCTTTAAAAGCTGTTAAAGTTTTGCTGTTATTAAAAAAGTGAAAAGAGATATACAAAACAAATTCAACTTTTTACTTTTCAACCATTTCACCTGTAAAACTATCGTACACTTTTATCATTGTTTGTAGGTGTGTATAAAAAGGGAAAAGCACCGGAGTTGCCCGATGCTTTTACACAACTTATTTCTTATCGGTATTCTGTTTTACCATACCCATGATCTGCTTCATTGTATTTTCCATACCTGAAGGACTGCCATCTAAAAACAACATATTTCCTTTACCATATTCAGCAAAGTTTTTAACTGCTTCTGTCCACATACTAAAAAGAATAACATTTGTATCAAGATTAGCCTGCTTCATTTGCTCGGCTGCCTGGCTCATACCTTTGGCTACTTCCTCACGAAAGAGTGCAACACCTTGTCCGCGCAAACGGGCAGCTTCTCTTTCTGCTTCGGCTGCAATTTTGATCGCATTACCTTCTGCTTCGGCGCCTTTTGTTTTAGTTATCAGTAAAGCCTGGCCTTCGTTTTCCGCAGCAGCTTTTAGGTTATTGCTTGCTACTACCCTGCTCATACTGTCCATGATCTGCTGGTCGAAGCGGATGTCATTTACCTGCAAATCCTGCAGGTGATAGCCCCAGTCTTCGAGTGAACGGTCTATCTGGTCTTTTACAAATTCAATGATCTCACGGCGGAGCAGCAAAATTTCAGCTTGTCTTTTTGTAGCTACAAAAGCCCGTATAGAACCTTCAACTGTTCTGATAAGCGCCTGCATTAAATCTTTATCGCTAATGAATTTAAAAGCTACTCTTTTAATTGTTTCCTCATTTTCGTTTTGTACCGAATACAGAAGCATGCATTTAAAATATACGTTTGCCTGGTCAACTGTTACAGCCTGGAACTCAAGTTCTACAGAACGGTTTTGGATACTAACCCGTTTATAAATTTGCTCAAGCACAGGAATTTTAAAACTAAGTCCCGGGCGAAGAATTCGACGGTATTTACCAAACATAATAATAACGGCAATCGTTCCCTGCGTTACGGTAACCAGCCCGCTAAAAATAATGATGACGATAAGTATCAGCCACCAGTAAGAAAGTATTTCCATTTTAAATTAAATCGTTTATTGTACAATGTTTATCTAACGGGTAAAAGTAATTATAATAACACTGCAAACAGAATAATTAACTATATTGAAAGCAAATACATTCATCACCAAAACCGCTGTAAATGAAACCAATCTTTACATTCATTATCGCAATTAGTCTCTGCCTGTCTCTTTCTGCCCAAAAAACATATATCCAGTGCGGACGGTTAATTGATGGTCTGGCTAATTCACCACGCCAATCAGTAACTATTGTGACCGAAGGAAACAGGATAACTTCTATAGAAAATGGTTACACAAGTGGAAGCAGTTCAGATAAAGTGATTGACTTAAAGAACAAAACAGTGTTGCCGGGTTTGATAGATTGTCATGTGCACCTGGAAAGCCAGTTTAGTAAAACCTCTTTTATTGAGGGGTTTACAAGGCCCGAACCTGAAGTAGCTTATTATGCCGAAATGTATGCAAAGCGAACACTAATGGCTGGCTTTACGACAGTAAGAGATTGCGGAGGCAGCGGAGTAAATATATCGCTGCGTAATGCAGTAAATAAAGGATTGGTTATTGGCCCAAACATCTTAACAGCGGGAACAGCCATTTCTGCTACTGGTGGACACATGGATCCTTCGGTTGGTTTGCGTGATGATATCTTACGTTCAACTCCCGGACCCGAACAGGGTGTTGCCGATGGTAAAGATGAACTGATGAAAGCGGTTCGTATTCAATTTAAGAAAGGAGCCGACCTTATTAAGATAGCATCTACAGGCGGAGTGCTTGATTTGAGCAAAGATGGTTCCGGCGCGCAATTTACCATAGAAGAGATCAAGACCGTTGTAGAAACAGCAAAAGATTATGGAATGAAAGTCGCCTGTCATGCACATGGCGCTGAAGGTATCAGAAGAGCTATTTTAGGAGGAGTAACTTCTATAGAACATGGCACTTACATGGACGATGATGATATGGCGCTGGCTAAGAAATATGGAACCTGGTATGTACCGACCATTATAGCCGGAAGGTCTGTAATGGACTCTGCAAAAATACCGGGCTACTTTCCTGCGGTGATTGCAAAAAAGGCGTCTGAGGTTGGGCCGCGTATTCAGCAAACCTTTGCCAAAGCATATAAGTCAGGCGTAAAAATAGCTTTTGGAACAGATGCAGGCGTGTATCCTCATGGTAAAAATGCGCTTGAATTTGTGTACATGACAGAAGCAGGCATGCCGGCAATGGAAGCCATCAAAGCGGCAACTGCAAACGCCGCAGATTTACTCGGTGTCACAGAAGAAAGAGGAACAATCAGTACAGGTAAAATGGCCGACATCATTGCAGTTTCAGGAGACCCTTTACAGGATATCAAAGTTCTTGGTACAATTGATTTTATTATGAAGGAAGGAAAGATTTATAAACAATAGTTTTTGTGAAGGGTGAATGGTCAATGGTGTAGGGTCAATGGTGAAGGGTGAAGGGTCAACGGTGAAGGGTTAAAGGGCAAAAGCAAAACCATTTACAAAACTCTGACTACTGACTACCCACTACTGACTATTGACTATTCACCACTCACTACCCACTACTGACTATTGACTATTCACCACTCACCATTCACAACTCAACACTCACTACTCACAGGCAGTTCTCCTCCCAAACCTGCACTAAATTTACCATCACTTCCACAGCCTTTTTCATATCCCTCACCCCTATCCATTCTTTTTTACTATGAATGCCCTGCATACCGGTAAATAAATTAGGACAAGGCAAACCCATGAAACTTAACCTGCTGCCATCCGTACCGCCGCGAATGCTTTGTTTGCGAACTGTAAGACTACTTTTTTTATAAGCCTCTTCTGCAAACTCAACTACCTGCGGATGCTGGTCAAGCACTTCTTTCATATTTCTATATTGCTCAATAACCTTGAACTCCATCCTCGCTTTAGGATGGTTCTTCAATACTCCTTCAGCAATTTTTTGTAGTCGCTCTGCATTCGCCTGTAATCCGTCTCTTGTAAAATCACGAACGATAAACTCAATTGTTGCTTTCTCTGCAAGTCCTTCAACCAGAACCGGATGTACAAAACCTTGCCTCTTTTCAGTTATTTCAGGACTAAATTCTTCTTTTGGCAATGCAGCCAAAATCTTACCTGCGATCTTCAATGCATTGACTAAAGTGTCCTTTCCATATCCGGGATGCGCAATTACACCGTAAATGGTTATGATTGCTGCATCCGCACTAAAAGTTTCATCTTCAAGCGTACCTAATTGACCGCCATCCAATGTATATCCAAAATCTGCAGCAAGTTTTGCTATATCAAGATTAGCCGTTCCTTTACCTATTTCTTCATCAGGCGTAAAAAGTATTTTTATCGTTCCATGCTTCACTTCACCATGGGTCATTAAAAAATTTGCCAGATCCATTATCTCAGCCACTCCTGCTTTATCATCAGAACCTAACAACGTTGTTCCGCTTGCAGTTATAATGCTGTTGCCAATATGTTCAGCCAGGTACTTCCATTCATTTACACTTAAAACCTGTGTTGTATCATCAGGCAGCGTAATGTCTTTGCCGTCATAATTTTCATGCAAAATGGGTTTTACATTTGCCCCGCTGCAATCAGGCGCAGTATCTACGTGACTGCAAAAGCAAATGACCGGAACGGCTTTATCAGTATTTGAAGGAACCGTCGCATATACATAACCATATTCATCAAGGTGAGCGTCAATTACTCCCATTGCCAATAATTCATCCACCAAAACTTTGCTCAGGTTTTTTTGCTTTTGCGTCGAAGGCGAAGCAGCACTTTGCGGGTCGCTTTGTGTATCTATCTGCACGTAACGCAAAAATCTTTCAACACAGGTATAATTGTATGTTTCAAACATTTCTTTTTGTTTTGTTCGCAAATTAGCTGAAAGGTCTTACGAAGCAAAACTTCAACTTTTGGAGATTCTTTTTTGGGTTACCCGCAGCAGTTCTTTGTGGAGTCATTGTTGCGTCGCACACTTTTACCGCAACTTTTCATGGCAGCCCCCTAAATCCGCCAATGTCATTTAGTTAAGCAATATTGTTCTTATTTGAGCATTGAATATTAACATTGAGCATTGAAAATTTGGACTTTTAATACTCAATAACCAATGTTCAATAATCAATATCAATTATAAAACCACTTAACTAAATGATATTGCCCTTAGGCGGGGGATGTAGCTCCCTTTAGGGCGGGGGTTGGCGGGGTTTGGTTCAAACAATAATATTACTTATTCTTGTATCAGTAATCTTTCTAATTTGCAACAATGGAAGCAACACAAAAACCAGTTATTAAGCAGGGATGGATACGGGCAGTTGTATACATAATAGTTGTTTCATTGATAGTGTATATTTTCCAGGTAGCCGGAGATGTCATTATGAATCAATTTAAGGCAGGCTCTGAAAAAGGAGAGGAAAGCATTGTAAACTTCGGAATTTTATATGCACTAATGGGGATTTCCATTTCTCTTGTTACCTGGCTAATGAGAGGATTTATAGATAGAAAAAGCTTTGCAAGCCTGGGCTTTACCTGGAAAGGTTACAGCAACGAAGCCGGTCTTGGATTTTTTGGTGCGCTTGCCATGCTTGGGATTGGCTCACTTATACTCATTGCCTCCGGTTATATTTCTTTCATTTCGGCCACTTTCAACACAAGCCCTTTGCTGATTGAAATTGCAATGATGATTGTTGTCGCTTTTGTTGAGGAATTGTTGTTTCGCGGTTATTTATTAAACAACCTGTTGCAGTCAATGAATAAATGGGTTGCATTGGCAATATCATCGGTTTTGTTTGCACTGTTTCACGAAGCAAATCCTGATGTAAGTGTTTTCGCTATTGTAAACATTCTTTTAGCCGGAATCTTATTAGGCCTCAACTACATCTTTACCAAAAACCTCTGGTTTGGTATCTGCTTTCATTTTGCCTGGAATTATTTTCAGGGACCGGTGTTAGGCTATGATGTAAGTGGCTTAAAACTTACAAGTGTCGTGCAGCAGTCCATTACAGGTCCCGAAGTCTGGACAGGCGGACTCTTTGGTTTTGAAGGTTCTTTACTTTGTCCCCTGTTATTCGTGGTTGCAATTGCCATTTTTACTTTCCTGTTTTTAAAGAGATACCAGGATATTGCCGTAAATGTCGATGAAGTGATTTTATAGTTGCCAGGCGATAAATTAGCGACCCTTTGGCTTGCCGAAAAAAGAATGAAAAAGTACAAGAGTGCGACGCAACGGCTGACCATCATAGTAATTCTGCCCGGTTCAAAAAAATATACTACTCACTCTTTTATTCCTTGTGCAGATCATACATGAAGTTCACTTTATCGTATGCTACAGGTTTTCACCTTCATCCAAAAGCTCTCTTTCAATTTCCTCCATTTGTATTATATCCCACGCTTCGCTTTCGGTAGGCGTTATGTTCATTACTTCAAGCAGTTCAAGTTGCTCCAGCTTTTGCTCTACCAAAGGCTGTAGTTCGCAAATAACAAAAGAGGCGTTGTTATCATAAAACACCTGTTGTATTTGTGCCAGATCTTCAGCCGCTTTATCTTCTATGCTTTCTGCATCTGCTAGCTTTAATACTACACTGCTAATCTTTTGCCCTAAAAATTTCGTAACTAATTGCGAAAGGTCTGCTGCTATATTGTCAGTGATTGTTGCTTCCATCAGCGTTATAACATAAAATTTCTCTTTGGTATCAATTTTGACCTTCATTGTTACGGTTTGATTAACAAATGTGTATAACGACACATATCGAACCTTCAAAAATATTCGTTATTATTGTATTAAAGCAATTTAAAAATTTATGGATAATAATTTTTCAGCCCAGGTTAAAGAAATTATTTCCTTCAGCAGAGAGGAAGCTCTGAGGCTGGGAAATGATTTTATTGGAACGGAGCATTTGCTGCTTGGCTTAATCAGAGAGGGAGAGAATACAGCTATCCGCATTTTAAAAACCTTAAATGTAGACCTGTATGAACTTCGAAAAGAAGTTGAGCTGGCAGTAAAAGATAAGACAGGAAAAAACATTGCAAACATCAACAGCCTGCCATTGACAAAGCAGGCTGAAAAGGTAATTCGTGTAACCGTTTTAGAAGCGAAAGCGTTGAAAAGCCCGCTTGTGGAAACGGAGCATCTGATGCTTTCAATTTTAAAAAATAAAGAAAATATAGCCACTCAAATCCTTAACCAGTTTGATGTAGATTATGACGTCTTTAGAAATGAATTGGGCATGGTGAGAAGTGCAGACCCAAGAAGCGAATACACCGAAGACAACGATGATGATTTTGATGAGGACAGAAAAGGCTATTCGCAGCAACAGCGTGCCAAACAACAAAGTAACCCTAAAAGCAAAACACCGGTACTTGACAATTTTGGCCGCGACATTACAAAGTTAGCAGAAAGTGGTTCTCTCGACCCAATCGTTGGACGTGAGAAAGAAATAGAACGTGTAAGCCAGATATTAAGCCGCCGTAAAAAGAACAATCCCATTTTAATAGGCGAGCCGGGCGTGGGTAAAACCGCTATCGTTGAAGGCCTTGCTTTAAGAATAGTTCAAAGAAAGGTCAGCCGTGTATTGTTTGACAAAAGAGTTATCAGTCTCGATCTTGCCGCACTTGTAGCCGGAACAAAATACCGTGGTCAGTTTGAAGAAAGAATGAAGGCTATCATGAACGAACTGGAAAAGAACCGAGACGTAATTTTGTTCATTGATGAAATTCATACGATCGTTGGTGCCGGTGGCGCCAGTGGATCTTTGGATGCTTCAAACATTTTCAAGCCGGCTCTTGCACGGGGAGAACTACAGTGCATAGGCGCTTCTACCCTGGATGAATATAGAATGTATATTGAAAAAGATGGTGCATTAGACCGTCGTTTCCAAAAGGTGATGGTAGATCCTCCGACAGTAGATGAAACGATCCAGATACTTACTAATATTCAAAGTAAGTACGAAGATTATCACAGTGTTTCTTATTCAGTAGAGGCAATTGAAGCTTGCGTAAAGCTTAGTGATAGGTATATGACCGATCGTTTATTGCCCGACAAAGCAATTGATGTACTGGATGAAGTAGGTGCAAGAGTTCACTTAAAGAACATTAATGTACCAAAAGAAATTTTGGATTTAGAAAAGAAGATTGAAGACATAAAGCTTGAGAAGAATAAGGTTGTAAAAAGCCAGCGTTTTGAAGAAGCTGCTGCCCTTCGTGATACTGAGAAAAGGTTGGGTGAAGCTTTAGAAAAAGCTAAATCGCATTGGGAAGAAGAAAGCAAAAACAAACGTTTTCCGATTGATGAAGAAGCGATAGCCGAAGTGGTGAGCATGATGACAGGAATACCTGTGAAGCGTATGGTGGAAGCCGAAACAGAAAAGCTTCGCCGCATGGGTGATGATATGAGCGCTATGGTAGTAGGTCAGAAAGAAGCCATTGCCAAAGTAACCAAAGCCATCCAGCGTAACCGTGTTGGATTGAAAGACCCTAAAAAGCCAATTGGTACATTTATATTTTTAGGACCTACTGGTGTTGGTAAAACAGAGCTTGCCCGTTCGTTGGCCCGCTACATGTTCGACAGTGAAGATGCGCTGATACGCATTGATATGAGTGAATATATGGAGAAGTTTACTGTCAGCCGCCTGGTTGGTGCGCCTCCCGGATATGTTGGATATGAAGAAGGTGGACAGCTTACCGAAAAGGTTCGCCGCAAACCTTACAGTGTGATTTTGTTAGATGAGATTGAAAAAGCGCATCCTGACATTTACAATATTTTGCTGCAGGTACTGGATGATGGTCAGTTAACGGATGGTTTAGGCAGAAAGATTGATTTCAAGAATACTTTAATTATCATGACTTCAAACATTGGCGTTCGCCAGTTGAAAGAGTTTGGTGATGGAGTTGGTTTTGCTACGGCAAACCGTGTTCAAAGTTCAGATGAGAATAATAAAGCTGTTATTGAAAAAGCTTTAAAACGCACGTTCGCTCCCGAGTTTTTAAACAGGATAGATGATGTAGTTGTCTTCAACTCACTTTCTAAAGAGCATATTTTCGAAATCATTGATATACTGATGAAGAATGTAATGAAGCGTTTGACAAATCTTGGTTTCAGTCTTGAAATTACAGAAGCTGCCAAAGACTTCATTGCCGAAAAAGGATATGACGTACAGTTTGGTGCAAGACCTTTGCACAGGGCTATTCAAAAGTACCTTGAAGATGAACTGGCCGAGGAGATACTAAGCATGAATGTAAAGGCAGGAGACGTGCTTATCGGAGACCTTGATAAGGCAAATGAAAAAATAGTTTTCAGTCTGAAAGAAAAAATAGAGGAAAAAGAAGAAAGTAAAGCATAGGTTTCTTATTTTTAGCTTTTTTAAGCCATCCATCCTTCGGGTTGGGTGGCTTTTTTGTTATCATTATAAGTTGTTTTCAAGAAATAAATTGGTGACTACCTGGCTTGTCGAATAAAGAATGAAAAGTACAAGAGTGCGACGCAACGGTGTCTCATAGTAGTAATTGGCCCGGCTCAAAAAAATTTATTTACTTACTTACTATCTGTCACTAATATAAAACCGTTGCTTTATGTACATAGGCTGAAATTCAATCATCTCATTTTGAAAGGTTTAAAGCCCCTTTAGGGGTTTGGGGTACTTCCTCATTTTACCACTTTTTTATTCAGCTAATTGTTTACACTTTTGCATAGGTTTTCTTCACTTTATTATGAACAAAATTATCATAACCATAGACGGATATTCATCCTGCGGCAAAAGCACTTTGGCAAAAGCGCTGGCAGCAGAACTGAATTATGTATTTATTGACAGCGGCGCGATGTACAGGGCAATTACTTTATACTTTCTTAGAAATCATATTAACTGGAATAATACAGCAGAAGTAGTTGAAGCGCTTACAAATATCACCCTTGATTTTGTTTATGATGAAGAAGCAGGTATATGCGAAATCTACCTGAATGACGAAAATGTAGAATGGCTGATAAGAGACATGGTAGTTGCAGAAAATGTAAGCGAGGTAGCGGCAGTGAAAGAAGTGCGCCAGTTTGCAGTGAACCAGCAAAGAAAAATGGGCGATGGTAAAGGCATCGTGATGGACGGAAGAGATATTGGAACAACTGTGTTTCCTGATGCTGAATTGAAAATATTTCTGACTGCCGACCCGGCGGTAAGAGTTGAAAGAAGGTTCCGCGAGTTATTATCCAAAAACCTGCACATAACAATTGATGAGGTAAAAGCAAACCTCGAGATGCGTGACTACATTGACAGCAACCGTGAATTTAGTCCTCTAAAAAAAGCAGACGATGCCATCGTCTTAGACAATTCAAATCTTACTACACAAGACCAGCTAAAGATGGCTTTGAAGCTGGTGAAAGAGAAATTGTAAGCAAAGCAGCAAATAGTTTTCACGCAGCGTTCACGGCGTTTAAAATTCGAATACCATCTACGATCCTTTCATAGCATTTATTTATCCTTTAAATCAGACAGTTTTCACGCTGCGACCGCAGCGGTTATCGCAGCGTTCGCTGCGTGAAATTTTCATATTGATCCACAATCCTTTATGTTGATGTAAAGAGGGCTTGAAGCTGGTAATTGAAAGGCTTATCCCCTTTCAATTATGTCAGAATATTGTCTTATATAGTTAGAATTAACCAAAAAATTACAGCAGAAGTAATAAGTCGGTTTATTTTAGCGAAATTCGCTGTTAAAACAGAAGAGCTATTCTAATGTCAACAACAAATGTAATCTCAGCTATAAAAGAAGCTAAACCGGTAACATTAACCGCAAAAGATTTTGCAACAGATCAGGAAGTGCGTTGGTGCCCCGGTTGCGGCGATTATTCCATTCTTGCACAGGTGCAAAAGATAATGCCGAATATCGGAGTGCCGAAAGAAGATATTGTTATTATCAGCGGCATTGGCTGCAGCAGCCGTTTTCCATATTACATGAATACTTATGGTATGCACAGCATTCACGGCCGGGCTACTGCTATTGCAAGCGGTTTAAAAGCAAGCCGGCCAGAACTAAGTGTGTGGATTGTAAGTGGCGACGGAGACAGTTTAAGCATTGGCGGAAACCATACGATTCATTTGCTTAGAAGAAACTTTGATGTCAACCTTCTTATGTTTAACAACCAGATTTATGGTTTAACAAAAGGACAATATTCGCCTACAAGCGAACAGCAAAAAATAACTAAAAGCACCCCTTACGGAAGCATAGACCATCCTTTCAATCCGCTTGCTTTGGCGCTTGGCGCCGATGCAACTTTTATTGCCCGCAGCATGGATCGCGATCCCAAACATTTGCAGGCAATGCTTACAAGAAGCCACCAGCACAAGGGAGCATCCTTTCTTGAGATCTATCAAAACTGCAACATATTTAATGATGGCGCTTTTGAGGTTTTTACAGAAAAATCTTCCAAGGCAGAAGAAGCCTTGTTTCTCGAGCATGGGATGCCTTTGGTTTTTGGAGCAGCACGCGATAAAGGTATCAGGCTCGATGGATTACGGCCTGTTGTTGTGCAGTTAGGCGACGGTTTTAACCACGATGATCTGTGGATACATGATGAAAATGATTTTTACAAAGCACAAATACTGGTAAGAATGTTTGACGATCCAAATCAGGGCGCACATTTTCCAAGACCTTTTGGTGTTTTTTATGAAACGCAGAGAGCCTGTTACGAAGACATCATGCAAATGCAGATTGAAGAAACAATCGCTACCAAAGGTGCAGGTGATTTGGACAAACTGCTTCGCGGAAAAGAAGTGTGGGAAATAGCAGGATAGGAAAGCGAAATATTATTTACTGCGAAGGGATTAAAAAAGTGAGCAAATTTTTTTTGAGCCAGGCTGCATTACTACTATTTTACATTGTTGCGTCGCACACTTGTACTTTCATTCTTTATTCGATAAACCAGAGAGCCAGCAACAATAATAAAAGCCAGATTATTTGTGATTTGGCTTTTTCTTTAGTAACAGTTTTCACTAACCGTTTTAAAAAATCTATAATCACTTCCTTTCTTTATAATGAATTTCACTCAGCTCTCTTAATTTTTCGGCAGCCCATTCTGCGGTAACATCCCTTTGTGGATTAGCAAGCATCTCGTATCCTACCATAAATTTCTTTACTGTTGCAGACCGTAACAACGGCGGGTAAAAATGCATGTGCCAATGCCATTCAGGATGTTCGCCATCATTTACAGGTGACTGGTGTATGCCTGCAGAATAAGGGAAAGAGATTTCGAAAAGGTTATCATATTTCGCTGTCAGCTTTTTAAGGATTTCTGCATAAGCATGCCTTTCCTCGGGCGTTAACTGCAGCAGGTTTTGAAAATGTCTTTTGCTTACGATCATGGTTTCATAGGGCCATATTGCCCAAAAAGGAACCAGCGCAACGAAATGTTCGTTCTCCAAAACAATCCGCTCTTTCTGCTCTAATTCTATCTTTATGTATTCGCTTAATAAGCTTCTCCGGTTTTCTTCAAAATACTTTTTTTGCTGATTAGTCTCCTTTACAATTTCCAAAGGCAGGGAAGAACTGGACCAGATTTGACCGTGCGGATGCGGGTTGCTGCAGCCCATCATTTCACCTTTGTTTTCAAAAATCTGGATGTACTTTATTTCAGGGTTAGAAGCTAAATTTTTAAATTCTTCCGTCCACAATTCAATTACTTTTTCAATTGTCTCTACACTTAGCCTTGGTAAGGTGAGGCTGTGATCGGGCGAAAAACTAAGAACCCGGCAAATGCCTTTTTCACTTTTGGCGCTCAATAAATTTTGTACAGAATAAGAACCATCGGGAGTATCTTTAAGAAGTGCAGAGAAGTCGTTAGTAAAAACAAAGGAATGCTCATACTTTGGATTGACACTTCCGTCAGCCCTTGTATTGCCGGGGCAGAGATAACATTTTGGATCATAAGATGGCCTGTTATCGGGTGGCAACGCTTCCACTTTGCCCTGCCAGGGTCTTTTTGACCTGTTGGGGGAAACCAATATCCAATCGCCTGTCAGTAGATTTAACCTGGTATGGGGATGTTCTTTTATGTCGAATGCCTGCATCGGTTTGTATTTATGTCAACCATATTACAGCAAAAAGAGTTCCTGCCCCAAACCCCTAAAGGGGCTTACCCCCAAACCCCTAAAGGGGCTTAAAAACAAACAAAATGAACCTGCCAACTTTTTTTGCAGTATTGAACAAAGTGTTTTTTCTACATTAATACGACCTGCTCTTCAGCTTGTATGGTCTGAAACAATAACCCATCTGTTCTTTATTTTTCTGAAAAGCAATGTAAAATAACCCT
>CAXUMK010000012.1:23495-38122 GCA_964251885.1 uncultured Segetibacter sp.
GCAAATCACCAATTGAGCGACGGAGAGTAAATTTTCCCATAACATGATAATACTCCGGAGAGAGCTTTTTCACCTGCAATAAATCAAAATGCAGCTTTCCCATAGCCGCCGTGTCAGGATAGCGTTTTTTGTAATTTTCGAGTGTCGTTGTATAGCCATAAGCGGGGCCGCTTTTACCAATAAAAACCAAGCTGTCGCTTTGCCAGTAACCTTTCATAAATTCATCAATGTTTCCCCTGTTCCATGCGTTTGTCTGGTTTGCCATTAACTGCCTGACAGCAGTTTCATCACTGTTTTGTGCAGCAGATACTTGTGGAAATACAGTTGTATCAAGCAGCATAATAAGTAATGGAACAGAGAGTCGTTGTAAAAATTTCATGGGTATTATTTTTTAAGGTATGAAAAGCTGCGTTTGGCTCTAATGTAAAAGTTATAATTCATACTCCTGATTTCTATTTTTTATAAAATCATATTCGACCCCTTCTCCTTTGAAAAGTGCAGATATAAGGCACAAAAAAAAGCCATCCCTTAAGAGAGACGGCTTATACCATATAATCGCTAAAAAGTACAGGTTTATGCAACTTGCGCTTCAGCTATTTTACCCCGTATCCTGGCCTCGAGTTCGGTAGCCAGTTCGGGATTGTCTGTTATTAATTGTTTTACTGTATCGCGGCCCTGACCCAGCTTATTGCCTTCGTAGCTAAACCAGCTTCCGCTTTTCTGAATAATTCCCAGTTCTACGCCCATGTCAATTATCTCACCCATCTTGCTGATACCTTCACCAAAAATAATATCAAACTCAGCAGAACGAAAAGGAGGCGCCACTTTATTCTTTACCACTTTCACCTTTACGTGATTGCCTATTGCTTCGTCGCCATCTTTAAGCTGTGCTGTCCGCCTGATGTCTAAACGAACTGAGGCATAAAACTTCAATGCATTGCCGCCTGTGGTTGTTTCAGGATTGCCAAACATAACCCCGATCTTCTCACGCAACTGGTTTATAAAAATACAGATGGTGTTTGTTTTATTAATGGTGCCTGTCAGCTTTCGCAAAGCCTGGCTCATCAGCCGTGCCTGCAAACCCATTTTGCTGTCACCCATTTCTCCTTCCAGTTCACCTTTTGGTACAAGTGCCGCAACAGAGTCGATAACCACCACGTCGAGTGCGCCTGACAAAATTAACCTGTCTGCAATTTCCAAAGCCTGTTCACCATAATCAGGTTGAGAGATCAGCAGGTTGTCTACATCCACTCCCAGCTTTTGAGCGTAACCGCTGTCAAAAGCATGTTCAGCATCTATTATCGCACACATGCCGCCTTTCTTCTGGGCCTCAGCAATTACATGAATAGCTATGGTTGTTTTACCGCTGCTTTCAGGGCCGTATATCTCTACAATCCTGCCTCTGGGTAATCCGCCAATCCCAAGCGCCACATCTAATCCAATAGAACCGGTTGAAACCACCTCGTGCGGTTCATTGGGTCTCTCGTTCATCATCATCACGCTTCCCTTGCCAAAATCTTTATCAATCTTGTCGATTGTCAGCTTTAGCGCTTTCAACTTATCCGGATTACTCATGTAAGTATATTTTTGTCAAATTTATTGAATAGGTAAAGGTATAGTAATTAAGTTATTAACACTAACTATATTAGTATTCTTTACCAAAAATTTTGGTGTATTTCAAACCTCACCGTCTTACACAATGCTTACAAAGCATTCATGAAAAGCAGCGGGGTAATTGTATTTACTAAGTCTCTTTAGGGCAATGTCATTTAGTTAAGCATGAATATCAATTGCATTGCCCTTTAGGGCAGTGTGAATTTGTTTAGTTTCTTCCAGCTTTATCCACACAATTGTTGGGCTAAAGCCCGATTGCTGTTTTCAACTTATCCCCGCCCTAAAGGACGGGGCAATTAATAATCTTAGCTATACTTCACAACGTATAAAAATGTGCAGTGACTTTTTTGGAGCCGGCTGCATTACTACTATTTTACATAGTTGCGTCGCACACTTATACATTTGTTCATTATTCAGCAATGCACTACTTGTCCCGTTTACGGGAATCTTATGCGCGTGCAGTATATAAATTACATTGCCCTTTAGGGGTTGGGGTTCTTAATTTTTATCAACCAATTGATAATTTGCTTCATTGTACCGGTCGCCGGTGTCGGGGTATT
The DNA here is from genome assembly GCA_964251885.1 of uncultured Segetibacter sp. Classification (GTDB taxonomy): domain Bacteria; phylum Bacteroidota; class Bacteroidia; order Chitinophagales; family Chitinophagaceae; genus Segetibacter. The sequence continues at coordinate 25,670 of CAXUMK010000012.1, forward strand.
TTGCTAATAAGTCATCAATGTTTTGCAAGTCTTGTTTTGACAGAACAACATCAACACTACCTGCATTATCCTTTAATTTATCACGCTTCTTGGTGCCAGGAATGGGTATGACGTTATTGCCCTGGTGCAACAGCCAGGCAAGGGCAAGCTGTGCAGGAGAGCATCCTTTTTGGGTAGCTGCATCTGCAAACGCCTGCGCTAACTTTTGGTTGTTGTCCTGGTATTGCTGCTGGTATCGTGGAAGTGTTTTACGAAAATCGTTTTCACCCAGTTCATTTATGTTTAGCGTATTTGTGATGAGACCGCGGGCAAGAGGGCTGAACGGGATGAATGCAATTCCCAGTTCTTTACAGGCAGGCAGTATCTCTTTTTCAACATCCCTGGTAAGCACCGAATATTCACTTTGCAATGCAGCTATGGGATGAACTGCATTCGCCCTTTTTATAGAATTTGCCGAAGCTTCGGATAATCCTAAGTAAAGGATCTTTCCCTGTTTTACAAGGTTGGCCATTGCGCCAACCATTTCTTCAACGGGTACTTTCGGGTCTATGCGGTGAGCATAATACAGGTCAATTACATCCACTTTTAATCTTTTCAAACTCGCTTCCACGGCCTGCTTCATGTAGGCAGGTGAGCCGTCGAAGTAGCTGCCTTTGCCATCTTCAGTCATCCTGAAGCCAAACTTGGTAGCGAGGAAAATTTTACTCCTGTTTTCGGTAAGTACTTTCGAGATCAGTTCTTCATTTTTACCGTTTCCATAAAAGTCGGCTGTATCCCAAAAGTTGATACCTAAGTCAAGTGCATAATGGAGTGTTGCAATAGATTCCTTGTCATCGGGTACACCATAAGCATGGCTCATGCTCATACAGCCAAGCCCTATCGCTGATAATTGTTCTTTTTGTGCGAGTGTTCTGTATTTCATTTTATAAAATTAATAGTTCTTGCAGAAAGCGCAGAAGACACAGAAATAATGTGCTGATGTGCTAATTTGCTAATGTGCTAATTACAGTTGCCTTGCCGAATAAAGAACAAAAAGTATAAGAGTGCGACGCAACGGCTGACTCATAGTAGTAACCCTGCCCGGTTCAAAAAAAATACTACTCACCTTTTTATCACTTGCATAATATAAAAACGGGATTCAAAGCAAAGATCAATGCCCGTAACTGAGCCCCATATTATACAGCATGAATGCCCATTTGTCTGCCTGTTCTTCAATTATTTTAGCTGTTGGTTTTCCCGCACCGTGACCTGCTTTTGATTCTATGCTTATCAAAACAGGATTGCTGCAGGTCTGGGAAGCCTGTAAAGACGCCGCAAACTTGAATGAGTGAGCAGGTACTACCCGGTCATCATGGTCTGCAGTCGTAACGAGGGTTGCAGGATAGCACGTGCCTTTTCTGATATTATGAACCGGCGAATATTTGTACAGGTAGTCAAACATTTCTTTATTGTCGTCTGCTGTTCCATAATCGTATGACCAGCCTGCGCCTGCAGTAAATTTATGATAACGCAGCATATCCATGACCCCAACGGCAGGAAAGCAAACGCGGTAAAGGTCGGGGCGCTGAGCCATACAAGCGCCTACCAGCAAGCCGCCATTAGAACCACCTGATATAGCAAGATAATCTTTGGAAGTATATTTTTCGTTTACCAGATATTCAGCGGCAGCTATAAAGTCGTCAAACACATTTTGCTTGTGCAGTTTTGTTCCTGCGTTGTGCCATGCATCTCCATATTCGCCACCACCGCGCAGGTTCGCAACAGCATAAATGCCTCCGTTTTCGATAAAGGCAAGATTGCTTACACTAAACGATGGCGTAAGACTGATATTAAAACCGCCATAAGCATATAGCATCAACGGGTTCTTTCCGTTTAGCTGCATACCCTTTTTGTAAGTGACGATCATAGGTATTTTAGTGCCGTCTTTGGATGGATAAAACACCTGCCTGCTTTCATACTCTGCGGGAGTGAACTTTACAGCAGACGTTTTATAAACCGACGATTTACCGGTAGCAATATCGTATCTAAAAATAGTTGGGGGATTTACATAAGAAGTATAAGAATAATACACTTCTTTCTCATTGCGTTTACCACTAAAGCCGCTGGCAGTTCCTAATCCCGGCAACTCAATTGTTTTTATTTTTTTGCCTGCCATATCATATTCCTCAATTGAAGAGACAGCGTCTTTAATATACTGCGCAAAAAACCTTCCTCCTGATGTAGATACGTCCAACGGAAATTTTGTTTCCGGTATCAATGTTTTCCAATGTTCTGCGGTTGGAGCAGCTACATCTGTTACTACCAGTTTGCGGTTGGGTGCATTGAGGTTAGTGGAGATATACAGCTTTCCGTCTTCTGCATGCTCAACCCTTTGTTCATTTTCAAATCCTGCGGCTATCGTTACAATCGGGGCATTTTTCTTTGACAAGTCCTGCATGTACAATTCATTTCCGTAAGTGGCATTGGCTGCGGTAATGATAAGGTACTGCTGGTTTTCTGTAACATATCCGCCTATGTATCTTCTTGGTGTTGCTTCTCCGCCAAAAATCAGTGCATCCTGGCTTTGTGGCGTTCCCAGTTTGTGAAAGTATAATTTATGCACCTGTGTCTTTCCCGAAAGCTGGCTGCCTTCTTTAGGTTTGTCGTAACTGCTGTAGTAAAAACCTTCATTGTTTCTCCATGAAAGGCCGCTAAACTTTACATCATTCAAAGTATCGTCTAATTGTTTTTTATTCTGTGCATTCATCACAATCACCTTGCGCCAGTCTGATCCGCCTTCTGATATCTGGTAAGCGGCAAGAGAACCATCTTTGGTAAAATCGATACCTGCCAATGATGAAGTGCCATCGGGTGAGAAACTATTAGGATCCAAAAATACTTCCGCCTGCTGACCCTCTTTCTGCCGGTATAGAACGAATTGATTTTGGAGCCCGTTATTTTTATAATAGTAGGTAAAACCGCCTTCATGAAATGGAGCAGAATATTTTTCATAGTCCCATAATTCTGTCAACCGTTTTTTTATAGCATCGCGGTAAGGTATGTTAGCGAGGTAGGCATTAGACACAGCATTCTCGCGCTGAACCCAGTCTTTTGTTTCTGCAGCCATATCATTTTCAAGCCAGCGGTATGGATCAGAAACACTGGTTCCGAAGAAAACATCTGCCTGGTCAACTGTTTTTGTTTCAGGATACTTTCCCGTAAAAGACCCTGGCTTCTGTGCTGTCACTGTCATATTTAGTAAAAGAGAGATTGAACAAAATAAAATCAATTTCATATTTCGTGATTTGAAGTGAAAATAGGAAAAGCTTATTAGAGTTGCTATTCTAAAGAAGGGATTTTTGTGATGGTGGTTTTACGCAGAAGAGTTGTGTAAAATTCATCTATACTTCCTGCTGCATAAAAATGTGCAGTGATTTTTTGAAGCCGGTCTGCATTACTACTATTTTACATCGTTGCGTCGCACACTTATACCTTTGTTCATTATTCAGCAATGCACAATATTATCCTGCTTTCGGTATAATAAAAGGAGTGGCTCTGCCGAAATGCTACTCAGGGATAAGGAGTGGTGATTGAAATATATCTCGTGATTTATCTTTCACCTGGTACAACATAGCAAATTTCGTGTTTACCGTATTATATCCTCACCCTATATTTGAACATGAATCTACGCAAACTGGTTTTGATACTCGTTGTGCCACTGGCTTTATCATGCAGCAAAAAAATTACGGAGACCGGCAAAGCCTCTTATTATGCCGATAAATTTGAAGGCAGGAAAACATCTAATGGAGAGACTTTCAGGCAAAGAAAAAGAACCGCTGCAAGTCTCACACTTCCCTTTGGAACCAAAGTAACCGTCAAAAACCTCTCTAACGGACGCAAAGTGAAAGTACGCATAAACGACCGCGGCCCTTTTGTAAAAGGCAGAATGATAGACCTGAGTAAAAAAGCTGCCAAAAAATTAGACATGCTAAATGCTGGTGTGGCCAATGTGGAGATACGATATAAAGGAAATGTGGTTAAGCAATAGCTCAGGCTCTTGGTTATAATGCAGGTTCCTTTCGTTTTACAATTAATATCCAGTCACCCTCGAGCAGCAGGTAGCCATATTCGTAACAGAAATAGTACATGTTGCCTTTTTTGTTGGTGTAGGTATGCGTAAAATATTTGAACTGAAAACCCTTTTCCAACATTTTAGACCTGGTAATTTTTGTCATCTCCTCTGCCGCAGGCAACGTTTCTTCTAATATCCGCCGGTTTTTTCTTAAGGCGTTATTGATGTTTCTTACATAACTGTTTGTATCGCTGTTTAGCTTATTGTTATAGCTGTTTCTGCAAAAGTCATCGCAAAACTTCTTATCCACCCTGCCTTTCAGGGTTTTATTACATTCTATGCATTTTCTTTCGGTTGTTTCCATACATGGGATTGAAAAGGTAATTGCTCAGACTGCTAACGGTAATCCACTTTTAAACAGGATGTTTAGAAAAATAATATCATTATTTTGAATAACAAAATGCTGTTGTTCTTTTATGTATTTCTCAATTTCTACCTCCAAATTTTTCAGTGTCAATTACTTTATGCTTTTAATCAGGACGCAATAATCTTTAAATAAAAAAACCCCTTCACTTTTGAAGAGGCTTTTTTTGTCGGGGCGGCAAGATTCGAACTTGCGACCTCCTGCTCCCAAAGCAGGCGCGATAACCGGGCTACGCTACGCCCCGAGAAATGTTAAAACTGGTTGAGGAAGCGGTGAGGGAGGGATTCGAACCCTCGGTACAGTTTGACCCGTACGACGGTTTAGCAAACCGTTCCTTTCGGCCACTCAGGCACCTCACCAAACCCTGTCCTTTTTTAAAGGGGTGGCAAAAATAAGGGTATTTAGCATTACATTCAAAACTGAACTGTTACTTTTTTTTGTTCTTTATCTAAATGAGAGAAATTTAAACACGCAGACTTTTGTTAAGTATTGCTATACAGTACAAGTGTGCGACGCAACGGCTGCCGCTACTTATTCAAATGCCGGTAACACAATTGTTCTTCACTTCTTTATCTTTACCAAAACGCATTGATGAGCTTAACAGATGTTTACAGGCAGTTTGTTACAAATTTACAACATACAGGCGCTTTAGAGTTTATCGGCGTTATCTCGGGAATTGTAAGTGTGTGGTTTTCAAGAAAGGCAAATATCTGGGTATATCCTACCGGCATTTTAAACACGGTTATTTTTATCTACATCAGTCTTAACGGTCACTTGCTGGGTGAAGCAAGCGTGAATATTTTTTACACCATGATGAGCATTTATGGCTGGATACTGTGGGCTAAAAAAGATGAGGCAAATAAAACAGTGCTGATTATCAGGTACAGCACCGCTAAAGAGTGGATTTTAAACCTGCTTTTTTTTGCGGTGATGTATGCCGTTATTTACTTTGCTTTATCATACCTGAAAAAGGATTTCGCTCCGGGCGCCATACCTGCGGCTGATGCATTTGCTTCGTCTACTGCCTATACGGGGATGCTTTTAATGGCAAGAAAAAAAGTGGAAAGCTGGTATTGGTGGATAGTAACAAACATTGCATCCATTCCTTTGTATTTTATAAAAGGGTATGTTTTTACCAGTTTTCAGTTTTTGGTATTACTAATAATGGCTTTTGCCGGGTTGGTTTCGTGGCATAAAAAAGCAAGGTATGCAAGAGATTAATAAGGTGGTGGTAATAGGCCCCGAAAGCACGGGTAAAAGCACATTGTGTACGTTGCTTGCCGAACATTTTATTACTGCGTGGTGCCCCGAATATGCAAGAGAGTATTTGCTGGCGCATGGAACCAATTATACTTACGATGACCTGCTTACCATTGCCAAAGGCCAGCTTGCACTGGAAGAGGAATATAAAAGCAAAGCAACTGAATTATGGAAGGCTCGTGGAAAGAAAACAGCTAAACCACTGCTTTTTGTGGATACCGATATGCATGTAATGAAGGTTTGGTGCGAGTTTGTTTTTGGCAAATGCCATCCTTTTATTGTAAACAAAATTGCAGAAGAGACTTGCAACCTCTACCTGCTTTGCAACGTTGATTTGCCGTGGGTAAAAGATGAACTGCGCGAATATCCTGACCTGCAGACAAGGGAAAAGTTATATCACATTTATAAAGACATTCTTATACATCAACCTGTTCGCTGGATTGATATTAAAGGAGAGTATGACCAACGCATACAAACGGCCGTAGAAGCTGTCAACCGTTTGATTATTTAGAATTATATGCCAGTTTGCGTATGTCGGGATCGTCTTCAATTACACTCATCTGCTGCAGTATCCGCGGGTATTTCCAACCAACCCAGCGGCTCATTGGCTTAACCGTAAATCTTTTAGGGCTTGGGAGGCAGGCAATTATCATTGCTGCTTCGGGCCTGCTAAGCTTTATGGCTGGTTTAGCAAAGTATGCCTGCGATGCTGCTTCAATGCCAAAAATGCCTTCGCCCATTTCTGCAATATTCAGGTACACTTCCAATATTCTCTGTTTACCCCAAACCCATTCTATCATCTTGGTATAATAAATTTCGGGCAGCTTTCTTATGTAACGGCTGATGCCGCTGCCCTGCCATAAAAAAACGTTTTTAGCTACCTGCTGGGTGATGGTGCTTGCTCCTGCACCAGCTACTTTTTTTCTCTTCCCTGGTTTATTTTGCAGACTTTTCTCAATTGATTTCCAGTCAAAACCGCCGTGGTCGGGAAACAACTGGTCTTCACTTGCCATAGCCGCTAACTTGGCTGAGGGAGCAATTTCATTGCTGGTTACATAATCTCTTCTTAATCCATAACCGCCAAAGAAGCTGCCCAATTGCGCAAGCGTAACGGGTGGCATAATCCATTTGCACATCAGCAAATACAGGTTCGACAGAAGAAAGGCCCAGAGGAACCACTTCCAGATTTTGCTAAAAAAACGTTTGAAAAGGTCTTTAACAGTCATTGATAAATATGCGGCAAGATAATGCGCAGAATATAATTATGTCCAAACAACCTTTAAGCAGAAAAATAAATTCACTCCAAATTTTTCTTTACCGCATCGCTTAATGGTGATATAGCCGGACCAAAATAATGCGTTAAGACTCCCTGTTTGTTAACCAGGTATTTCGAAAAGTTCCACTCAGGCGCTTTGTTATTCCAGCCGTTTTTATTTCGGTCGGTCAGCCATTGAAAAACGGGGTGTTGCTTTTCTCCTTTTATCACCTGACTTTTTTTTACTAACAGAAACTGTATGCCAAAGGTGCCATAACAAAACACCGCAATCTCTTCATCTGTCCGTCTTTCCTGCTCCTTAAAATCGTTTGCAGGAAAACCTATGATGATTAGCTTGTCCTTATATAACTCATTCAGCGTTTCCAGCTCTTCTAACTGTGCAGTATAGCCGCAATCAGATGCGGTATTTACCACCAGCACATTCTTACCTTCAAAATTTGTAAAGCTTATCTCTGTTCCATTATTGGCAGTTACACGCAAGTTATAAAAAGGAGTAAGCGGTTTTACATCGCCTTTTATTTGTTCAATTCCTGCTTTCATGCCAAACCACTTACCTGCTTTCATTAAAAGAGGATATATTTTTTTGAGCAAAGATTGTCTCGCGGTCATGGGCTTTATTTATTTTTTAAAACGACAAGTAAATTCTTTTATACTTTCCGCTGCATAAAATGTGCAGTGTTTTTTTGGAGCCTTGCTGCATTACTACTATGAGCCAGCCTTGCGTCGCACACTTATACTTTTGTTCATTATTCAGCAATACACATCTTGTCCCGTTTTTTCGGGAACATGTTTCGTTTACGACAATCTTATCCCGCTTGCAGTATAAGACTATTTAAAAAACCATCTCAGTAATTTCAGTTTTCCTTTATACGGCGGATATTTAACAGATGGATCAATCCATGTAGCGGTTTTTAAAACAGCTTTTGCGCGGGTAAAAGTATCGAAACTAAATTTACCATGATAAGCGCCTAAGCCACTATTGCCAACTCCGCCAAAAGGCAGATCAGCATTTGCAAGATGCATGAGCGTGTTATTTATACAGCCACCTCCAAACTGAACATTTTCTATAAAAAGCTGTTCATTCTTTTTATTGCTGCCAAAGTAATACAACGACAGCGGCTGCGGATTGTTCTGTATGATTTGTAAGGCTTCCTGCTGTTTTGCAAATGAGATGATTGGCAGCACGGGTCCAAAAATTTCTTCTTTCATTACAGGCGCTTCCTCTGCAATATGCTGCATTAATGTGGGTGAAAAATACAGCTCAGATTTCACAGCTTTCCCGCCTGTTATTACCTCGCCCTGGTTAAGATAACTCTCTAATTTATCAAATCTTTTTTCATTGATTATTCTGCCATAATCTGCAGATTGCATTGGGTCTTTTCCATAAAACTGCTGAATGCTTTTTTTCATCCCGCTTATCATTTCATCCATCTTCTTTTCATGCACCAGCAAATAATCAGGAGCTACGCAGGTCTGGCCGGCATTGGTAAATTTGCCCCAGGTAATTCTTTTTGCAGCCACCTGTATATCAGCATCTTCATCCACAATACACGGACTTTTTCCGCCCAGTTCCAATGTAACCGGAACCAGTTTTTCCGCAGCCATTTTAGCAATCTCTCTTCCTGTGGCAATACTTCCTGTAAAGAAAACATGGTCAAACCTGTTTTCTTTCATCAGTTGCGGCACCACGGCTGCACCGTCGCCTTCCACCACGGCAATATAATTTTTATCAAACGTTTCCGCTATCATTTCTGCAATAACAGCCGAAGTATGCACAGCCATTTCAGATGGTTTCAATACTGCACAATTACCGCCGGCGATCGCTCCTGTCAGCGGTGCAATCAATAACTGAAAAGGATAATTCCAGGGCGAAATAATCAGGCACACGCCCAAAGGGTCTCTTCTGATGATGCTGGATGAAGGCTGCAAAACCATTGGCGTGCTCACTGCTGCAGGCTTCATCCAACTTGCAAGATTTGAAAGGGTGTGAGAAATTTCTGAGTACACAAAGCCTATCTCAGTCGTAAAAGCTTCTTCCTGCGATTTGTGCAGGTCTTTAAATAAAGCTTGCATAATTCTTACTTCGTAATTGCGGACTGCCTTTTTAAGTATCTGCAATTGTTCTTTTCTAAAGCTGTATTCAGCGGCAGCGCCGCTAAAAAAGTACGCCTGCATATTTGTAAAATCAGTCGAAGTATATATGCTCATTACTTTTCGGTTTACTCACAATAAGTGATTGCCTGTACAAGGTAAACGATAAATGCCGGATATAACAGTGGTCTCGTCATCGCAAATTGTAGTTTTAAACCTTTTGGTTGAAATGCAGCTTTTCCGGCTCGTCATTGCGAGGTACGAAGCAATCCCATTGTGTTTGAACAGGCTTACTATTGCAAAGGGGATTGCTTCGTCGTTCCTCCTCACAATGACGTCAGCCAGTTGTTCGTCATTGCGAGGCACGAAGAATCCCAGCGGCATCCCGGTAGATACCTTTGAATCGGGACTTGTACGGTAGCTTTTTATAGCAGCTTTTCCTGCATTTTATTTACAACAGAGTAATACTTTACTCTACTTTTACTGCTATGCAATACGATGATGAACATTTTATGAAGCAGGCTTTACGCGAAGCGAATGACGCATTTCATGAAGACGAAGTTCCCATTGGCGCGGTCGTAGTCATCAATAACCAAATCATTGCAAGAGGTCATAACCAGGTAGAAAGATTAAACGACCCTACAGCACATGCAGAAGTGCTTGCCATCACTTCTGCATGCAGTCATTTGGGAGCCAAATATCTTCCTGATGCAACTTTGTATGTCACCATCGAGCCGTGTCACATGTGTGCTGGCGCTTTATACTGGAGCAAACTGCAAAGAGTTGTCTTCGGCGCAAGTGACATAAAGCGGGGCTATCATTTTTTTTACGGAGATAAAAATCCTTTTCACCCCAAAACAGAAGTAGAAGGCGGAGTGCTTGCTGATGAATGCACAAAACTGATAAAAGACTTTTTCAAAGCAAGACGATAAGCATCAGTTTGAACCAGTTCTTCGTCATTGCGAGGCACGAAGCAATCCCGTTTTGTTTGAACAGGCTTAACTATTGCAAAGGGGATTGCTTCGTCGTTCCTCCTGCCAATGACGCGACCGTGAAATGCACTCAAATTATTTCCGAGCTTTCTGCGAGAACTCATTCTTCTTTGCTTTATATTGAGCCTGCAATCGAATTTACATGTCTGTAACAAGAAGAGAATTTTTAACCAAATCGGCTAAGGCTGCATCTGCTTACCCGGCAATGCTTGCGCTTGGTATGCTTAAGTCTGCGCCTGCTCACGCTTTTAACTACTCAGGCAATGGCAATGGCAAACACATTATTATTTTAGGCGCCGGACTTGCCGGTATGTCTTCAGCTTACGAGCTCACAAAACTAGGTTATAAATGCATTGTTCTTGAGGCAAGAAACAGGGCAGGCGGCAGGTGCTGGTCTGTCAGAAACGGCTCTACTCATTTTGAAACTGACAAGCCTTTGCAAACTGCTTCTTTCGATGATGGCTTGTATTTTAATGCAGGCCCGTCACGAATTCCTCACCATCATCAGCTTACTCTTCATTACTGCAAAGAGCTTGGTGTTCCCATTCAGGTCTACAACAACATTAACGAAGCGACTTACTATTTCAGCGAAGGCAAGGGATCACTGTCAAATAAAAAAATAAGGGTTCGCGAAATACACAACGATGTGAGAGGTTATATGTCAGAGCTTTTAGCCAAAGCAATTGACCAGGGAAAAATAGATACAGCACTCACTAAAGAAGACGCACAAAAAGTAATCGAATACCTGCGTGCAGAAGGCGGTCTGGATATTGACAAACTCTACAAAGCCTCTGACCGTCGTGGATACATCGAGTCTCCGGGAGCAGGCGATAAGGCAGGTAAAATTGCAGACCCGCACAAGCTGGCAGATATTATAGAAAGCGGCTTGCTAAGTCCTGATTTCTATAACGTAAACGAGTATGTGTACGAACTGCAGATGACGATGTTTCAGGCAATAGGTGGAATGGATTCTATAGCAAAAGCGCTTGAAAAGAAAATACCAGGAATGATTCAGTTTGAATGCGAAGTTTCTTCCATAGAAAACCAAACGGAAGGAGTGAAGATTACTTACAAAGACAAAACAGGAGAGAAAACCCTGCAAGGTGATTTGTGTATCTGTACCATTCCTTTGCCTGTGCTCAGTAATATTCAAAACAACTTTTCATCCGATGTAAGCAGGGCTATTGATTTTGTTCCGTACATACCAACAGGTAAAATCGGCCTGCAGTTCAATAGAAGGTTTTGGGAAGAAGATGAAAATATTTATGGTGGAATTACGCATACCAACAACGACCTTACCCAGATTTTTTATCCATCTTACGACTACCTCGCAAAGAAGGGGATCTTGATAGGGTATTATAACTTCAATGACAAAGCAAAGCGGGTTGGTGAACTGTCTTATAGCCAGCGTGAGCAACTGGCTCTTGAGAAGGGCAGGTTAATTCATCCGCAGTATGATAAAGAGTTTGAGAAATCTTTTTCGGTAAGCTGGCACAAAACACCTCATAATTTAGGAGGCTGGGCTTTGTACACGGGCGAAACGAGAAGAACTTTTTACCAAACTCTGCTAAAACCCGAAAAAAATATATATTTTGCAGGAGAACACTTAACGTATTTGAATGCCTGGATGGCCGGCGCTTTTGAATCAGCACGAAAAGTAGTAACAGATATACATGCAAGGGTAACAGACCAGAGATTATCCTATCCAACTGCCGGGTAGTTGCCATGAGCACTACAGTTGAACGGAGCGTCGCAACGGTGATGAACAGAGATACAAAGCTCACTCAATAATAACGATTCTAACTTTTGCCTGCCCCCGATTTAAGTATCACTTCATCTTTAAAATATACTTTATGGCTTCATCAATGAATCGCAGAGACTGGTTAAAAACCAGCACCATGCTTACCGGCGGACTTACTTTTTTATCGGGCTCATTATCGGGTCTTGCCGCTTCGGCTGCCCCTAAGACTTCTTATGCAAAGACGCTGTCTGAGGCAGAGTTTTACAAAACGGTACAGCCGCAGTTAAAGGCGCGCCTGTATGCAAACGAGAACCCGTTCGGTCCTTCAGAAAAAGCCAAGAAGGCAATCGCTGAAGCGGTAAATACTTCTTATCAATATCCCATTGCGGATATTGATGACATGGAAGATAAAATTATGCAGTACGAAGGTTTGCAAAAAGGAATGGTGATGTTGGCATCGGGCTCATCGCCTATTTTACATGCAGCAGCTATTTGTTATTGTAAACCCAGCGACAGTGTCGTTAGCGGAGACCCAAGCTATGCTGATTTGCCCGAGCATGCAGCGGCAATGAAAGCGCGCTGGATAAAAGTACCGCTGACAAGCGATTACAAGCTCGA
>CAXUMK010000012.1:38132-46661 GCA_964251885.1 uncultured Segetibacter sp.
TCGATGCCATGGAAAAAGCGGTAGACAGCACTACAAAAATAGTGTACATCGTTAACCCCAATAACCCGACTGCAACTGTAGTTGACACTGCCAAACTGAAAGATTTTTGTGAGCGTGTATCGAAAAAAGCACTCGTGTTTGTGGATGAAGCTTATATAGATTACCTGCCCGACCCACAGGGAACAACGCTGATTGATTGCGTAAAGAAAGGTCAGAATGTAATCGTTGCACGCACTTTTTCAAAGCTCTATGGCTTTGCCGGGCTACGTATTGGTTATATGGTCGCACAACCCGAAACTGTAAAAATGCTCACTCCTTACTGCACCGGGCCGTTTGGCATTTCGGCTCCTTCTATACATGCCGCTTTGGTTAGCTACCAGGACAAAGAGTTTTTGCAGTCAGCCTTGCAAAAGACGATTGCAAGCAAAGAGTTTTTATACAAAACGCTCAAACAGGAAGGCTACGAATACATTCCGTCTGCTGCCAACTTTGTCATGTTCCCGATAAAAATGGATGGAAAACGCTTTGCAGCAGAAATGATGAAACGCAGCGTAGGCGTGCGCTATTGGGAATTTAACAACAAGCAATGGTGCCGTGTAAGCATTGGCCGCATGGATGAGATGGAAGCCTTTGCCGCCGCTTTTAAAGAACTTTCGTAGAGAGTTTTTGGTAGCCAGCGAAAGAATTTCAATTAAACATCGTTGCGTCGCACACTTGTACCTGCATCACATTATTCAACTTTTTAAAAGCCCCTTCAGGGGTTTGGGGTATGAAAAGAACAGTATTATCCATAACGCTAACGGCGATGATGTTTTTGGTAAAGGCACAGGACAAGGCTGCTGTAAAGCCTCGTCCTCTTACCATGGCTGAGTATGATAAAGCCAAAACATTCTCCATCAAAGACCTTGATAAAGACACTTACGCCAAGTTTGAAAACGTGTACATACTTGACCGTTATGAGATGCGAAAACCTTATTTCATAACCGGAAGTGACGGCCTGAAAAAAAGGATAGACCTGTATAAGCTTATATCAAAAGACGGTATGGAAGAATTGGGAACGATGGTATTTTATACAAATGAAAAGGGCAAAGTATTTACGGCGCTGCAACCCAACTTTACAGCAGATGCAAAAGTTTGGAATCAGTATTTTGTAGACATAGACAACATAAACAAAGAAGAGAAGAATTTCATTTTAAAACTCTCTTATGTGCTTTCAAAAGAGATGAGTTTTCAACTATTCAAAGCCATGAATAACGGAAAGGATATGAAAGAAGAAACTGCCACCTATGGCACCGACATCTGTTTTCCGGGAGACCAGGAAGTAGCCATGGCAGATGGTACTGTAAAAAAACTGAGCGAAATAAAACCAGGCGACCATGTAGTAACTGTTGACCCTGTTACAAAAAAAGCAACAAATGTAACCGTTCGAAAATTAGTTCAGCATGAAGCGAAGAATTATGCAATTACAAAACTGTTGGTTGTGGCATCATCAGAAAAACAAACAGCGGGAGGGTATGAAGTAAAATTATCCTCCCAAATATTATCGGCCACACCAAACCACCCCATGGCTACTGCTAAAGGCGTAAAAAAGATGGGAGAGGTGCTGCCTGGCGACGAAGTAGTTTGCTTAGACCCAAGATCAAACACTTATAAAACATACACCGTCTACAATAAAACCGAATTAGCCGGAGGCGTACAAAAAGTGTATAACATGGTTGTAAACGCAGGCAGTACTTATATTATGAATGGAGTGATGGTGATGCAGAAATAATGTGCTAATGTGCTAATATGCTGATGTGCTAATATGCTGTATGCTGATGTGATGATTAGAACAGCTAAAAGTTAATGCTTTAAAAACCAGTTGGCAAGTATCAGCAGTACTAGTGTAACCCAAAACGCGAACATCCATTTTATCATCTCCACTTTTGAATTACTTATTTCACGCACCAGGTCTGCTTTAACTGGAAAGTTCTGGTACAAATCGTCTTTTAAGGTCTTGATATCTTTGCTTAGATACTCGAACTGCTTTTCTGCTGCTGCCCGTGCTTCAGACTTTACAAACTTCACTAATTGCTCAGCTTCGTTCTCACCTAATTTTGTTTTAAGTAAGTTGAAAAGATGAATTTCAGATATATTTATTATGTCTGCCATTTATCAAAAATACAAAAGAAGTTTGGATGATGAACGTGATTTAGGTGCCGGGAGCATTCCATGGTCGCATATTAGACTTCAGTTTATGTTTATGCTTTTTTAAACCAAAACAGTAAAACGTAGTTAATTTTGGGTAACAGTGAAAAATAGCCTAAAAATATTTTTAAAAAAGTTTTCATGGGATTTGTTTACGCAGAAGTTGAATTGATAAACTCGGGCGACATTGAAATGGCGCGACGTTATCGTATTGGCGAGGAAGAAATAAAGCGTATGAACGTGACCATGCTGGTAGATAGTGGTGCATACAGTTTATGTATCAATGAAAGCATCCAGGCTCAACTGGAACTGCCATTTATAGAAAAAAGAAAGGCCGAAATGGCTGATGGCAGCATTCAGGAATTTGATGTGGTTGGTCCGGTAGAAGTAAGATTTAAAAACCGGGGTACCAGTTGCCGTGCTATGGTATTATCAGGCAGCAGTGAGCCGCTGCTCGGCTCAATTCCGTTAGAAGATATGGATGTACTTATTCACCCGCAAAGGCAGGAACTGATTGTAAACCCCGACCATCCAAACTTCGCACAGATGAAGGTTAAATGATGACTTGTCTTCCGGTTACATAAAATGACTGATGCCGGAAAGCATTAGGCGTTTTCATTATTACAACTATCGCTTGCTTTCATGCCATGCACATTATATGAAAATAAAGTGTCTAAATTCAAATGGTACCTCTCCTTCTTCATTATAGCAAGAAGGATTACAGGCTGAGGATTTTCCCCCATAGAAAAGGTGTTTTCACTCTTTTATTCCCCTTGTGATTATTAGACATTTGTACAAAGCTTGAAGCTTTTGGGGGATTTTATTACGGCGCTCTTTTCTAAGAGCGCCTTTTTTAATTTACTTTATCTAAAATGAATTTTTAGAAAACGTCTGTCAGAGAATCTAAAATCAATAAACCTTACCCAATCTTCTCATTACCAAAATAAGCATGCAGAACTTTTGGCAACACAATGCTTTCTGCTGTTTGGTTATTTTCGAGCAGGGCTGCTACAATTCTAGGGAGAGCCAATGAACTTCCGTTGAGGCTATGGGTTAGTTGCATTTTGCCATTTGCATCTTTAAAACGGCATTTTAAACGGTTAGTTTGGAAACTTTCAAAATTACTTACGCTGCTTACCTCGAGCCAGCGTTCCTGTGCTGCGCTGTATACTTCGAAGTCATAAGTGATGGCGCTGGTAAAACTCATATCACCGCCACACAAACGAAGGATGCGGTAAGGCAGTTCAAGACTTTGCAGCAAATGCTCTACATGTAACACCATCGCATCGAGCGCTTCATAACTCTTATCAGGATGCACAATTTGTATGATCTCTACTTTTTCAAATTGATGCAAACGGTTCAAACCTCTTACATCTTTGCCATAACTGCCAGCCTCGCGACGAAAGCAGGGAGAATAGGCGGTCATTTTTACCGGCAGGTCATCTTCCTTTAAAATTGTGTCTCGGTACACATTTGTTACCGGCACCTCTGCCGTAGGGATGAGGTAAAAATTATCTGCCGTTGCATGGTACATCTGCCCTTCTTTATCGGGCAACTGTCCTGTGCCGTAAGCGCTGTCTTCATTTACCATAAAAGGCGGCAGGTATTCATAATATCCCGCCGCGGTATTGAAGTCGAGGAAGTACTGCACAAGTGCCCTTTGCAGCCTGGCGCCTTTACCAGTGTAAACCGGAAAGCCGCTTCCAGTGATCTTTGTTCCCAGTACAAAATCTATCAGCTTATATTTTGTTGTCAGTTCCCAATGTGCAACGGCGCCGAAGGCAAGAGTGGGCTTCACGCCACCTTCTCTTACCAGTTCATTATATTCCGGTGTTTTACCTTTGGGGACTTCCGCAGCAGGTAAGTTTGGTATCAGCAGCAGCTTTTCGAGCAGTTGTTTTTCTGCATCCGCCATCTGTATTTTCAGCGGGTCGATATTTGTTTTTAAAGATGCCACATCAGCTTTCAAAGACTCTGCCTCTTCTTTCCCGCCTTGCCGCATAAGATTACCGATTTCTTTAGATGCGCTGTTAACCTTTGCCTGCGTGTTGTCAAACTCAGCCTGCAGTCGTTTTCTTTCATCATCCAGCGCAATCACTTCATCAATCAGTTTGGTTTGAGAAAAGTTTTTTACAGTAAGTCTTTCAATAACAGTTTCGCGGTTTTGGCGGATATAATTTACCTGTAGCATACGATCAAAAAATTTGCGGCAAAGATAGCAGTTGATGTTTTGCGAAATGAAAAAGAGGAAAGTGCAGTTTTTTGTGGGCGTCTCAAATTCATTTTGCAGGTGGTTATTGTTATTCCTGTAACCATCGAAAGGCTGAAGTATTTGACTTTTAGTGAAAACCAGTTAATATCGGTAGTCGTTAAGGAATAACTTAGTGACCCTCTGCTTGTCGAATAAAGAATAAAAAGTACAAGAGTGCGACGCAAGGCTGTCTCATAGTAGTAACTCAGCCCGGTTCAAAAAAAATCAACTTACTTTTTTATTCTTTGCCAATATAAACTCAATCCGAACGTTTATTTATTTTTTCAATCAAAAAATTTATTGTTGATTACAGTTGCTATCGATTGTTTATTTCACTTTGAACCAGAAAACGATTTCTGAACTGCCCTGCTGCCTTATGAATAGTAAAAGGAAACTGATATCTAAAAGTGGTTTTGTTCAGGTAACAATGCTTGCCTGCACCATATCAGTTTTATTCTTCATTTTTTCAGTCAAAACCTTCTCTCAGCAAACTGATAGTCTGCGATCGGTCATCGCCACCTCTAAGCAAAAAGAAAAAGTGATTGCTGCTTATGCAGAACTGACCAATAAACTGAGCACGATTAACTTTAGCGAAGCAATAAGTACAGCAGGGGAAGGTTTAAAAGTTGCTTCCTCAGTAAAAGACTCTGTAAGCATTGCAGAATTATTGTCTTATGAAGGACGTGCTTACTACTTTAAAGGAAGCTACGACAGCGCTGCCAAGCTGTATTACAATGCAATAGCTATATTAGAAAAGCAAAATGAACCTGCAAAACTTGCGCAGGTGTATAATGAGATAGCGAAGCTGTACCGCAAAACCCGTGACCTTACCCGCGCTGCAGAAAAGTATGAGATGGCTTTAAAATTGTTTCAATTAATAAATTACAGCAGCGGCATTTCGATGATCTATAACGAATCGGGAGTGGTATATGAATACCGTAAAAACTATACGGAAGCAATAAGGCGTTACACAGCATCTCTCGTTATTTGCCAAAAGCGCAATGACCGCACCGGCATTGCTTACGCCCTTAATAACCTTGCCGGCGTG
Organism: uncultured Segetibacter sp.; assembly: GCA_964251885.1. Taxonomy (GTDB): domain Bacteria; phylum Bacteroidota; class Bacteroidia; order Chitinophagales; family Chitinophagaceae; genus Segetibacter. The sequence goes on from CAXUMK010000012.1 coordinate 43,619, forward strand.
TACACAATTCTTAAGCAATTTGATAAAGCCGAAGTATATCTTACAAAAGCGCTTGAGATAAGAAAGCAGCTAAAAGACAGCTTTGCACTTGCTCTTAATTACTCTGATATTGGTAGTTTATACTTAGCAAAAGGCGATTATGCAAAGGCAGATGAAAGTTTTGGCGAAAGTAATTTCATCGCTTCCCGTATTCAATATCTTGAATTGCTTTCAAACAATTACAATCAGCTTGCAGAGATGGCAAAACAGCAGGAAAATTATCAGCAGGCTTATAATTATCATCTGCTGCATACTGCCCTCAAAGACTCTATTTTCAGGATTGAAGGACAAAAGCAAATAGAAGAATTATCTGCACGGTACGAAACAGACAAGAAAGAACAGCAAATTAAAATACAGAGTTACCAGATACAAAAAAGAAACATCTTGCTGTTCATTATTGCAGGATTGCTTTTGACAGCCGGTACAGTAAGCTGGCTTGCCTATAACCGCCACGAACTAAAGCAAAAGGCTAAGCTGCAGCAGGAAATCATTAACCAGCAACAGCTTTCTGCAAAGGCAGTTCTTGCTGCCGAAGAAAGAGAACGCATCCGTATCGCCAAAGACCTTCACGATGGGGTAGGACAAATGATGAGTGTTGCCAAAATGAACCTTTCTGCAATGGAAGACGAATTACTATTGAATAGTGATAAAAAAATAAAATTCGATAAGGTCATCGGGTTGGTTGACAAATCGTGCAAAGAAGTCAGAACTATCTCTCATAATATGATGCCTGTTGCCTTAGAGAAAGTTGGCATCGAGGCAGCCGTAAGAGATTTTATTGAAAATATTGACAGCAGCATACTTACAATAGATTTTTATACTGAGGGCACAGACATACGGCCTGAACCAAACGTAGAAACGGTTTTATACAGAATTATACAGGAATGTGTAAATAATGTTTTAAAGCATGCATCCGCAACTCATTTAGACATCTCTTTAATAAAAGACAAAGACGGCATCAGCGCTACCATCGAAGATAACGGCAAAGGATTTGACTCTAAACAGGCAGATAATTCTGAAGGTATTGGATTAAAAAATATAAAAAGCAGGATAGAATATCTTAAAGGAACAATAGAATGGAACTCATCGCCGGGCAAAGGCACATTGGTGGCCTTCTATGTTCCGGCGGTATAGAAAGGATGAATTTTATTATACTAAGCAATGGATAAAAAAGTGAGTAAATTTTTTTTGGACCCGGCAGAATTACTACTATGAGTCAATTGTTGCGTCGCACTCTTGTACTTTTCATTTTTTATTCAACAAGCTAAGGAGTTACTGATTTATCTCCTGACAACTAAAACAAAAATGACCACAACAAAAAAAATAAGGCTGGCAATAGCAGATGACCACCAGATCGTGATAGATGGTTTGCAATCATTGCTCATACATCATCCATCTTTTGAAATAGTTGCCACCAGCACCTTTGCAGAGGGAATGCTTGAACAATTAAAAAACATACAAATAGATATTTTACTTACCGACATCATGATGCTGCCTGTAACCGGCGTAGAACTTGCAAGGAAAGTGCACGAAAGATATCCGCAAATAAAAATACTTGCTTTGTCTATGAGCGGAGAAATTGAAATGGTAAATCAAATGATCGAAGACGAGTCGGCACAAGGCTATGTGTTAAAGAATATTGGCAGGCAGGAGTTGGTCGAAGCACTTGAAACGATTGCAAAGGGCGGCACCTACTATAGCGATGAAGTACTTGAAACACTGGCAAAAGATACTACCCGTAAAAAGATTGTTCAAACAGTTCACCTTACCGATCGCGAAGTAGAGATCATCAGGTTAATTGAAAAAGAAAAAAACAACAAGCAAATTGCCGATCAGTTATGCATCAGCGAAAGAACAGTAGAAACGCACAGAAAAAATATTTTTCGCAAGACCAAAACCAATTCGTTGATTGGGCTGATCAAGTATGCTTATGAATACAAAATTATTTGATTGAAAAAGTAAACCTTTCAGTAGAAACTGAAAGGTTTTTTAAACGATCCCCGTACTTATTCAAAATCTATTATATCGATTGAACCCTTATCATATTTCGCTGCTGCAATTTTTGTAAACCGCTATTCTACAATAATTCTTTGAACGCTATTTGTACTAACTGTTTTTAATTGTACAAAATAAATTCCTTTAGGGTACTGCTTCATTGAAACACTTATAACGGAAGACGAACTTCCCACCATTTTCACCTGGTTTACAACCGCTCCGTTTACATTGCTGATGTTTATAATAATTGCTTCACCTTGCATTTGCCTGGTAATTTCAATGTTTAAAATACCATTGGTCGGGTTTGGATAATATTTCACTATTCCTGTGTTGTTATCATCAAAATTAAGCAGCCGGGCAGGAGTATAAGTGAATGCATTGTCTTTATCCACCTGCTTCAGCCTGTAATAGTTCACTCCTTTAAAAGGATGATTATCGGTAAAAGTGTAACTCATACCAAGCGCAGGCGAACCTAAGGCCGATATTTTACCGATGCCTTCAAAATTAACTGCATCCCTGCTTCTTTCCACGTCAAAATAGTTAGAGTTACTTTCAGCCCCTGTCTTCCATTCTACGATTGCCGCATTGTAACCCTGCTTTTTTGCAGTGAAATAAATAAAGGTCACCGGCAAAGCTCTTTGAGGCAAATAGCTCGAACCCCAGCCATCGCCCATTCCGCCATTAAAAATACCTGTGCTTGCCTGCATATAATTTTTAGAATCCCATCCATCTCCATTGCCGCCTTTAAAAATGCTGACACTGCTTTGCAGGTAATTTTGAGACGACCATCCATCGGCAACTCCGCCTTTAAAGATATTTGCGCTGCTTTGACTGTAATTCTGCGAAGCCCAGCCATCTGCATTTCCTCCTTTAAAAATATTGCTGCTACCCTGGGCATAGTTTTGCGATACCCATCCATCACCCGTCCCGCCTTTGAAAATACCGGCATTTTGAGCAAAAATCAGGGTATGTAAAAACAGCAGCAGCAAAAGAATTTTTATTTTTTTAG
>CAXUMK010000013.1:0-22972 GCA_964251885.1 uncultured Segetibacter sp.
TGTTCCTGGTTGCGTCTTTTTTTTAGACCACTAAGGCACAAAGGCAGAACGGCAGGAAGTTTTCACTTGTACGGTATTTTCGCTATTCGGCTTTGCACTACTTGTGGCGTTTACTTGAAACTTATCCTGCGTGAAATATAACGACTCTTTGGCTTGCCTAATAAAGAATAAAAAGTACACGAGTGCGACGCAACGATTGACTCATAGTAGTAATGCGGCCTGGTTCAAAAAGATGGTATTCACCTTTTTATCCCTTCGTTCTATCAAATCAAAGTTACACTGCAACAGTTGCGCTGGTTGCTTTTCTTTCTCCGATTTGCTGACGCCACATGGCATAGTAGAGGCCTTTTTCTTCAAGCAGTTCATAATGGCTTCCGGTTTCGGCGACTTTGCCCTGCTCCAAAACATAGATGCGGTCGGCATGCATGATAGTACTTAAGCGATGTGCAATTAAAACAGTTATCTGCTCTCTTTCTGAAGATATCTTTTTAATAGTGCTGGTAATCGCTTCTTCTGTAATGCTGTCAAGTGAAGACGTCGCCTCATCGAATATGAGCAAATGCGGATGACGCAATAACGAGCGGGCAATGGACAGACGCTGCTTCTCGCCGCCGCTAAGCTTTAGGCCACCTTCACCAATTACTGTTTCCAGTCCTTTGTCTGCACGGCTGAGAATGTAGTTGCAGCTTGCTTTTTTCAGCACATCCCAAAGCTCTTCGTCTGTCGCCTCAGGGTACACAAATAAAAGGTTCTCTTTTATTGTTCCTGCAAATAGCTGCGTGTCCTGGGTAACAAAACCAATTTGACTGCGCAGTTCATCAAAATCAATATCGCTGCTGCTGACACCGTTATAAAAAATATGTCCTTCCTGCGGCCGGTATAAACCGACAAGCAGCTTTACCAGCGTACTTTTTCCTGCACCTGAAGGGCCGACAAAGGCAATCGTCTCACCTTTTTTTACATCGAAGCTGATGTCTTCAAGCGCATTAAATTGCGCGGTTCTGTGTTTGAAACTAAGGTTTCTAAATTCCAGTTCATTAATGCCACCAACTTTTGCCGGTTGTGCCGGCTTAGCATCTACCGGTTTGTTGAGCAGGTCATGAAAATTTTGCAGGCTTGCTTCCGCTTCTCGGTAGCTGATAATGATATTACCCATCTCCTGCATCGGACCAAAAATAAAGAAGCCGTAAAACTGGAGCGCAAGAAATTGTCCCGGCGTTAAGATGTCGCGGAAGATGAGGTACAATAATACGAAGCTGATAACCTGTTGCAGAAAGTTAACCAACGTTCCCTGTATAAAGCTAAGTGTACGGATGCTTTTTACTTTACGCAGTTCGAGCCCTAAAATTTTGTAAGTATTGTTGTTCAGCCGTTTTACTTCCTGCTCGGTAAGGCCTAAACTTTTTACCAGTTCAATATTACGTAAGCTTTCGGTAGTCGTTCCGGCTAATACCGTGGTTTCTTTCACAATATTCTTTTGTATCACTTTTATTTTCCTGCTTAAAATGCTGGTAACTACGGCCAGTATGATCATGCCGACTACGTAAGTGGGAACAATGCTCCAATGCTTACTTGAAGCATAGATTGAAACAAACACAACGCTTACGATGATGCCAAAAAAGATATTGATGAAGAAGCCGATAAACCGTTCGGTATCAGCTCTTACTTTTGTCAGTATCGAAAGTGTTTCACCGCTGCGCTGGTCTTCAAAATCCTGGTAAGGAAGGCGCATGCTGTGGCGCAAACCATCTGTAAATATTTTTGCTCCGAATTTCTGGATGATCACATTCACCACATAATCCTGGAAAGCCTTTGCAATACGGCTAACCATTGCCGTGCCTACAAGCAGGCCTAAAAAGCCAAGCACACCCATAATGTATTCGTGTTCGGTACGTACTTTACCGGCAGCATAAGTATGCGGATGAGTTGCCAGCTTATCCATTATTTTACCAATGATCATTGGGCTGAATAACGAAAAAACCTGGTTGACAGCGGCCAAAAACAGTGCAAGAATAATAAACCACTTAAATGGCTTGAGATATTGAAGTAAAAGTTTCATAAAAGGTTATAGATAATTGGCAAAAGTCTGCAATTAAAGCTAATAAATAGTAAGAGAATAAGCAGTTATTGAAGTTACAATTCATATTATCGCATCAGAACGAACGTATTTGCGGAACGAAAAAAAGCTTATACATTTATTTTTCTACGCCAGCAATCGTTCCGAAGGAACGTCCCGTGGGTCGAGCAGATAATAGAGAAGTAGTTAAGCGTTTAATAGGAACGCGTTTTATTGATAGAGCAGATTGCTTCGTCGTTCCTCCTCGCAATGACGAGCTCAACCTTAAATCAACGACATTGAATTAGTATTGAAGTGTCTTTACCATCTCTTCAACTGCCTTACTTACAGCATAAAAAGAAGTTAATTTCCTGATAACGGCTTCTACTACTGCATCGGGACAGCTTGCTCCGCTTGTAATCAAAATTTTTACAGGCTCTTTTGCAGGAAGGTAATTTACCGTATGCAACTCCTGCTTTGAATGAAAGTTATGGTGAAGAATTTCGTTCTGAGATAAAATTCTATCGGGTGAGTCAATATAAAAAGTAGGAAGCTTTTCTTCGCACAACTCAACCAGGTGCGATGTATTGCTGCTGTTGTATCCGCCTACTACAATTGCCAGGTCTGCATCTGTTTGAAGCAATCCGTACACAGCGGTTTGATTGTCGTTTGTAGCGTAACATAAAGTATCACGGGTATCTGCAAAGTGTTCATCTATGTTGATTTCATCCAGGCTGTAATGCTGTATCATTACCTGTTTTAAGTAATCACTGATGGCCTGGGTATCGCTTGCCAGCATAGTTGTCTGGTTGACCACTCCTATCCTTTGCAGATCTTTTTGCACATCGAAGCCTTGGGAATAGCGGCCTTTAAATTCTGTATAAAACTGCTCTGCCGGTTTTTCCCCGGTTATGTATTTTGCCAGTTCTATTGTTTCGTTCATATCGTTTACAACAATAGTAGGTGTATTTGCAGCGCTGTGGCTGAATGTTGCCCTTGTTTCTTCGTGCGATGGTTTGCCATGCACAACAATGCTGTATCCTTTTTGGGCTATCTGTTCGCTCCTGTTCCATACTTTTTCGACGAAGGGACAAGTAGTGTTATACTTTTCAGTTGTAATACCGATTGCATTCAGTTTTGCTTCTATGCTCAGCGTAGTTCCAAAAGCAGGAATGATTACCACATCATCGGCAGTAAGTTCAGAAAAGTCGACCAAAGAATTGCCTTTTGTGTCCTGCAGAAAACGAACGCCTCTTGCAACCAGGTCTGCATTTACCTGCGGATTATGTATCATTTCGCTAAGCAAAAAAATGCGTTTTCCCGGGTTTTCATCTATCGTGCGAAAAGCAATTTCAATCGCATTTTCTACCCCGTAACAAAATCCGAAATGGCGGGCAAGGTAAATTTGAACAGGACCAAAATCGAGAAGAGTAGGACTGAAATCTTTTTTAAGTTTATCAGCCAGCCTTCTCTGGTTTTTGATTGTACTGATTAAACCACTCCGGTAAATATTTGGAACGTTGAACTTCTTCATAGCTTTTATAACTCCGCAAATTTACAAAGTGTAAAAGGAATAAGAATGTTAAGTGTTTGTACCCCCCGCCCTAAAGGGAGCCAAAATCGTCATGCGTATTTTTCAAGTCCCCCTTTGGGGGATTTATGGGGCTTTTAACCTTCTTGCTTAAAAAAGCGTTATTGCATTAGCTTTCTAACAATTAATAAAACCAGCATGTCTCAACAATTTGAAACAGTACAATGGGCTCTTACAGGAAATGTATACGAGGTTAATCTACGGCAATATACCGTAGAAGGAACATTTGCTGCATTTGAAAAAGAATTGCCCCGGCTGAGAGAAATGGGAATTGATATTTTATGGTTTATGCCCATTACTCCAATCAGTATAGAAAAAAGGCAGGGCAGTCTTGGCAGTTATTATGCCTGCAGGGATTATACAGCAGTAAATAGTGAGTATGGAAATGAAAGTGATTTTAAAAACCTTGTTCAGTCAGCACATGAAAAAGGTTTTAAAGTGATAATAGACTGGGTAGCAAATCATACAGGCTGGGACAATATGTGGACAAAAGAGCATCCTGAGTTTTATAAGAAGAATGAGCAAGGGAATTTCTATGATCCGCATGGATGGGTAGACGTGATAGACCTGGATTACAATAATGCAGGCTTACGAACAGAAATGATTAACGCCATGCGTTTCTGGGTTGAAGGATTTGATATAGATGGTTTCAGATGCGACATGGCAGAACTGGTTCCGTTGGATTTTTGGCGGCAGGCACGGACAGAACTTGAAAAAGAAAAAAAACTTTTCTGGATGGCAGAGTGCGAAGTTCCTGGTTATCACCAGGTCTTTGATGCTACTTATGCCTGGAAGTTTTTGCATACAATGGAAGCAGTGTACAAAAAAGAAGCATCGCTGCAGGAATTGCGAAATGTTTTGGAAGAATACAAAGCAACCTTTCCTGAAAATGCGCTGCGGCTTTTTTTTACATCTAACCACGATGAAAACTCGCACAGCGGAAGTGAATATGAAAGATTGGGAGAAGGAGCCAAAGCTTTTGCCGTTTTATGTGCAACATGGCACAACTGTTTGCCCCTTATCTACAGCGGGCAGGAAATGCCCAATAAAAAGCGGTTACAGTTTTTTGATAAAGATACCATTGAGTGGACGGGACAATATCTTCTCAATGATTTTTATAAAACACTTTTAGCCATCCATAAAAACAGATTAACCGCCGCGAATGGAAAGCAGCCGAAAGCAGGAATGATAGCAACCAATGCACCTGACAATATTTTTGCTTACAGCAGTCAATCAGAAGCAGGAAGTGTATTGGTGATCCTTAATTTATCTGCCGCTTCAAGACTCTTGTTTAAGATAACCAGGGATTTTAAACCTGGAAAATATATAAATGCTTTTTCGGGAGTTAAAAGGATTATTGATACCGAAACAACTTTTGAAATGCAGGCATGGGAATACCTTGTGTTTGTTACCCCAAACCCCTGAAGGGGCTTAAAGACAAGAGTTGAATGAGTCGTTCGTTATTGCGAGGTACGAAGCAATCCCATTTGTGTTTGAACAGGCCTGCTATTAGAGGGGATTGCTTCGTCGTTCCTCCTTATAATGACGGCTCTCTTTTTGCCCAGGCAAGTACCTTCAGCGGAAGTGTGCGACGCAACGATGCTGAATAGAAATCCCTCCGCCCGGCTCAAAAAAATTATCTCATCAGATACATTTTTCCGTAGCCTTTGTTGAAATATTGATCTGTATTTACTTTATCGCCGTTTGCATCTAAGGTATTGAATTTGCCAAGCGACGCTCCATTGAGGTTGGTGATAACGCGGTACAGGTACACACCGTTTGCAAGCTTTTGACCGTACTGGTCGGTTCCGTCCCACTTGTAGTCGGTAATGTTTCTGCCAATGTGCAGCGATCCTAATTCCACCTTGGTTATGTCCTTTACAATTTTACCTGTAATCGTCATTATCTGAATGCGAAGATTTTGGGGAATATCGGTGCCTGTAATGGTAAATACAAATGCGGTTGAAGTGGTGAAAGGATTGGGATAATTAAACATGTTTGAGATCATCGGTTTGTTGTACACCTGGAACCTGACACGGTATTCGATGGTTCCTGCTGCATTTCCGCTTTTGTCTTTTGCCTTTACAATCAGTTCATAAAAGTCGCCGTCACTATCCTGCAGAAAAGCAGGAGAAAACTCGATAGTCGCTTCATTTTTGCCGGTAGAAAGGTCTGCGGGAATAAACTTTAATGTATCGGTGCCAAATGCATAACGCTGCAACAGTCCGTTGTTACCGGGGAACTGAACATAAACAGTCGTAAGCGAAGTATCGTCTAAAGCAAGGTATTTTGACTCATCTTTTAGCTTGACAACTATTTTGGGTTTGGCCGATACAATGTCGCCGTTAAGAATGTGCACACCATCAAAAGTGACATCCATAAGCGGGTTATAGGTATCGCCTTTTACAAAGAAGTTTTTGTACAGGAAGTTATTAAAATGATACTGCTCAGGCTGGTCAGAGGCCGGGTTTACATCGATAAACAAAGTATTGTTTCCCTGTAATGTTTTCGTATCTATCGAATAGCTCACATTTGTCGTATCGCCCGATTGAAGGATCTTTCGTTTTGAAACAGGAATAATGTTAGCTACATTATTTTTATCAGTTACTGTCATATTCACCTTCAGGCTGTCGGCGAATGCGACGTCACTTACATTTTTAAATGCAACTGAAAAATTTAATTTTTCACCGATGTCTAATGTGTCTTTTGCACTGTAAGCAATGTTGGGAGCAAGGGCTCCTTCGGGAACGGGATCGTAGAGCAAACGCCAGTAACGCAACTGGTAAGGAGTAAGTGTGGCGGTATCCAAATCCTGGTCGGGCATGCCTAATCGTATGTAAGGATACTGGGCAGCGCTGATATTGCTTATACTAAAATCCTGCTGATTTGGCTGCAGCGTATATAAAGTATCTTCTCTTCCTGTCGAAGTAATTCCAATAACCTTTACACTGTACACATCCTTAGGCTGCGCTTCGATGCTATACCCGCGCCATTTTACCTGTTTCCACGCTTTGGCAGGGCCAAATGCCGGAGAACTAATGTATCCTGCGGTAGCAGGAATATTGATAGTTGTGTTAAGGGTAATTCTTTCTAAGCCATCGCTCAATTTAGAAACCGGTGCAAAAGAAGTATTGTTTTTTCGGTAGGTGAATGCAAAAGTGCGGGCATAAGTAAAAGCATCTATGTCAGTAAAGCCGGCGCTTTTCAACCTGTCGTACAATGTGTTTCCCTGGCCATATACCTGGGCATCATTCTTCCATACATTTACAAATGGAGTTTGATCGTAAGGCTCATCGAGATTAAGCCTCATAGCGACATAATATCCTGCAGGCACCCAATCCATAAAGTCTCTCATTTTTCTGCGGCCGGCTGTATCCAGATAAGAGAACTCGAAGTTAAATTCACGTAAAGTAGCAGTGGCAGAATTACAATTGACAGCGCTGCCCATAAACCCGCCCGACATATCGGCTGCCGTAGCAGACGGAACCGACTGGTTATATAAGGGTTTTAGGGTAATCGGATCGAATACAACAAAAATAATCGAATGTCCAATACAGGCGCTCCATGCTTTAGTGAGACCATTGACTGCAAAGCTAAACTGAGCGTCTTCTGTTCCGCTGACAGGAAAAACTGAGTTTACAATAGTCAAAGTATTCGCCTGGGTGCTGAATTTCCATCTTCGCGAAACGCTGTCTATATAAATATTGGTTGAAGTAGATTTTTCATGCTGAAAAAAATGGGACTGGTTAGAGCCTAAGCTGCTTCCGTTTAAATAAACAAATGATGCGCTGTTCCATCGTATGACACCAGTGGTGGCAGGAGCTACCCGCCAGTAATACACTGTGCTGTCGCTAAATGTTATTCCGGGATCAAATTCAATCAGTCCTCCTTTAGATACCACGTTACGGCTTACTTTAAAAGACGAATTAAAATTTTCTGTTGTATCAATCTCCATGAGGTACTGCCGGCTGTCTACCAGGGGATTGGCCGTACTTGCCGCAAGCTTCACAGTTGATTTATTGACTATTGCAAAATTATAAGGATACGCAGGCGTTAGTTCATCTTCGAAAATGGTAAAAGTATTGGTTACTGTATTATTTGTTTCACTCAGTTCGGCATACCGGTTATCAGGATCAATGGAAACGGTGATCTTATTATCACCTTTGTCTCTTACAGCTTCAATAGGCACTTCCACAGAAACAGAATCGGTGTAGCGGATAGATTTAATGCGTTTATTAAAAATGAGGCTGTCAGTACCATCAGGATAACGGTGTTTTATTTGAACAGTTACAGAGTCGCCGGTAGCTTTACCGATATTGAAAAGCTGCGCTTTTACAGTAAACTTGGTATCGGCTACAGAAACAATGTTTGGAATGATCTGCACCTGCGGAGCTTCCACAACAAAATCTGGCTGCTGAAAACTGTTTATTTTAATTGCCGGATCGCCATGCAGGCTGGTTTCTTCCGCATGCAATCTTCCACCCAGATCATCTGGCAGGTACCGGGCATTCATAGCGATGACCGCTTCACTTATATTAAAAGCCATGCTTTTTCCATAACCTGTGATGTCGATTGATTTGTAGAGATTTCTGTTGTAATAATCAAGATATGTAGTGATGCCAAAATGCGTACTGGCTATAAAACCTATTGTGCCTTTGTCTTTTGCCAAAACATATCTTTCTGACAGTGTTGACAGTGTTGTAAACCTTGTAGTATCGAATGAAAAAAAATCTCCGGCATTGCATCCGTTGGCTATAAACAAAGGGTATTTACCCGTATTATTGTAAGCTGCAGGGTCGTCAAGATTATAATCTAAAGAAGAAGCAGAAGAGTGGCCGAAATAAGATATGATGCTGATACCTGTTTGAAATAACTGGCCCATAAGAGCGCTTACGATAGGCGTAACCGGCCCTGTTGTCGACTTATTGAAATTGGCTACTTTACCTCCGAACAAAGTATCCTCTATTATAGCCTGGTAGCTTCTCATGTAAGCGCTTAATTCCTGGTCAAGGCCTGCATCACTTGCTCCCACAACGTGAACTATATTTTTCATCCAGGCTTTATTATCTATGGTTTGTACGCCATTTTGCTGCGCCTGCTCGTATTGTTTTACTTTATCCAAATACAGGGCGAGTTCCTGTGGAGTTAAAATAGACAAACGACTTATCAATGTGCTCATAAAAGGGTCGAGGCTATTGGAGGCAAGCAGAATATCTGATGCAGGATACCCAAATGTGGGAATGAGATTTAATTTATCGGCACTTGGATTCGCTTCGTTTTCGCGATAATCAGAATAATTCAGACCCTTGCCTATCAAAAAAGCATACTTAGGCACTGCGGAAAAAGTGTTTCTTGCATAACGCAAAAAGTTCTTAATGCTCATCGGGTTCTTTTTAATGCCATATCCGAACTGGTCAACCAACTGGTCTATGTCGTACACTTTTGCATTGTACCCGCCACCTGTTGCCGAACTGCGGTAGGCCCGGTATTGATCTACCTGGTTTGCACCTGAGTACAAAGCCTGTAAAGATGAATGGGTGATGATCATATAGTCGCCCTGGTTGGCAGAAGCATGATAATCGATAAATATTTTTTGCTGAAACGAACCGGCAGATTTTGCCACTCCTGCGCTGTGCGAAACCAGCACATAGTTGACCGCGGTTTCCAAAGCAGGTAAAACAAACCGTAGCTTTCCTGCCGAAACATCCGCAACATACCGGATGGAATTGGTAAGATCATACAAAACAGGGACAGAATCACCAGCATTGAAATTGGTAATCTCAATATATTTTGAAGACCCTGAGGCAGAAAGCGTAAAAGCAAAGGTCGATTGATTGCTGAAATTGAACAAACGCGGGTAATTCAATTCAAAGAAACCACACACGATCCTGTCATTCACATTGCTGCTCTCATTGGTAATCTTGAAAGAAGCGGTGTTAGATGTAATTGAAGAAACGGGAACTGCAGGGTTATAATTGATGCCTGCACCGAAATAGCTGATGGCAGTGTCTATAATTTTGAGATTATTTAGTTCAACTTTATACTGCCTGCTATTGGGCGCACTGCCCGCCACACCAACTCTGAATGCCGCAGCAGGACCGGCAGAAGCGACCTGTAGATCACTAAAATTAACTGAAACCGGAGAAGCGGGATATATATCGGGAGTAGACCACATTTCTCCCACATCATAAGTACTTGAATACACATACTCACCTCCCGCTACCAATGCCTGACCGGGATTTATCCGGTCTTTAAAGTTCTGCCGTAAAGAATACATGAAATAAGGTTCGGCAGGCAAAGTGTTTCCGCTTACATTATTAGCGGCTGGTAAAAAGCGCAGGTTATTGCCGCCAGTATTTACTGTAAAGAAAAAAGCTGCTGTATCTGTTAAAAGGCTCTCCCTGTCAGACAACTGGTTTGCCGGGATTCTGTACATATTACGGTCTGTAACACCATCATTTCGTTGACCCCAAAATTCTATATATCCCGCTGCATCTAAAGGGCCGTTAACCGGTGAAGTGAACAGGGCTACCTGTTTGCCATTTCTCCAAAGCTGAAAATTTTCTGCCGCCTCATTGCCAAGACCAAGCGATTTTAAATCACCTGCAGTAATGCGGTACAGGCCTGTTGCACCTACTTTAAACTTGTAGTAAGTCTTTTTATAATCAATCCATTCATTGTAATACAACTGGGTAAATGTGGTTCCCGTTAAAAAAATGAGTACAATAAATATGAACAGTTTTTTCATGCTTTTGTCGGTTATATTGGAAGGTGCCGCACGATTATTCATTCTTTTTCCTCAGGTCTACCTTCAGCGAAAATATGTGCGTGTATAAAGGGTTCGATTGATTAGCCAGGTTCATAAAAGCATAATCGATCGTTACATTTTTTATTTTGAAACCGGCGCCTATGCTTGGCTGGTAAATCCATACTTTTTTCTCATTCAGTGTGTCAGCATCAGCCAGCGCTCTTTGAAAATTTGAAATACCTGCCCTGAAAAAAATGGTATTATGATAAGAAGCTTCCAACCCGATATGCGGGTCGGCATTAAAAGCTTTTGTACTGATGATGGTATTTTCCTGGCCATCGAAAGTAAGGGCGAAATCGGCCTCAGCCGTCAGGCTGAATTTTGTACTAAAAGGAAAAACATGCGCCACTCCCACAATCAGCCGGGGAGCCGTAAGCTCGGTAGATTTTATAGGAATATCGTTGTTAGTAAGGTATAAAGCTTCTTTTTCCCTGTCTGTAAAAGAGAAAGACCATGCGTTGAACGTGGTTGTAAGGTCTCTTGCCGTTACGCCAAATCTCCAGTTGTCTTTTTGATAACGCACACCTGCATCTATGCCAAATCCCCAGGCAGTAGCGAAGCTGCCCACCTGGCGGTGAATAATTTTTACATTGCCGCCAAAGCTCAGCTTTTCATCGTCGTCATCCTTTACTTTCTGTGCATACGATAACAAAAGAGCATAATCAGCCGACGAAAAGGTAGTGATATTGTTATAATTAATAGAACCGTCGGGCTCAACAAGAAATAAGGTATTGGGAATATCGTCTACCGCAAAACGCAGTAAAGTTAAGCCCACAACCCTTTTCTGGTCGTGAAGCGGCACGGCGATACTTGCATAATCGTATTTGCCAATACCTGCAAAATACTCAGCATGCATCAGGTTGAGAGAAGGATAGTCTTTCACTCCTACGAGCCCTGCAGGGTTCCAGTAGCCTGCAGTTCCGTCGTCAACAGTAGCCACCTGCGCGCCACCCATTGCAAGGCCACGGGCGCCGGCGCCGATATTTAAAAACTCATTAGAATATTTTCTGAACTGCCCCGAGACATTCGCGCATGCAATTATCCCAATGACAAAAGCAATTAGTTCTTTCAGTTTCATGAAGAAAAGTTACTAAATCAACAATAATTAAAGTAAAAATGTATAAATAATCGCAGGTTTAAAAAACAAAATGGAGTTTATAGAAAAGGAACGCTTATTTTTTTAAAATATTATCTGATATAATCTTCTCATTGCAATTCATACAGAAACTTCACATACATATCGAAAGATTTTTTAGAACCTTTTTTTGGTACAGGCATTTGGTTTTCATGGTATCATCGTTGCGTCGCATTCCGTTCATCCGCATCTCTTTAGGCATCTTTGGTCTTCATTTCCATCTTCCCTTACCATCTAAAGATATCCGCCTGCATATATTCTAATCCGAGACATTTCAAAAAAGAGTTATGCTGCTTACAATAGGTGTTAAGCGAAGTAAAATCGTACATTAGCCACATAGACTTCATCATTGCCCGAAATGAGAAAGACTAATTATTTCAACTATAACCCGTTACATCCACTCAAAACCAACTCTTCACATGCTTAACTTAAAAAAAAGAAATAAGGCCTTTTGTACACTTTTAACTTTCTGCTTTATAGTGCTGACGAGCTGCGCAACTAAGCCTCCACATGAAACCGGCGATTTTAAAAAACCGGATTTAGTGGAGCTTATTAAACTTGATCCAACCATTAAATTAGACATCAGGTATGCAACCAGTAATAACCTTGCAGGCAGGCCGGTTTATACTGAAGCAAGAGCCTTTTTGCAACGTCCTGCTGCAGAAGCTTTAGTTACAGTAAACAGGGAATTAAAAACACTCGGATATGGCCTGCTCATATTCGACGGATATCGTCCGTGGAGTGTAACCAAAACGTTTTGGGATGTAACTTCAAAAGAAAATAAAAAGTTTGTGGCTGATCCGAAGAAGGGCTCGAGGCATAACAGGGGTTGTGCTGTTGATTTAAGTTTATACGAGATAGCTACCGGAAAAGAAGTGCAAATGACCGGCGTATATGATGAAATGAGCGAACGCTCTTATCCTGATTACAAAGGCGGTACCGACCAACAGCGAAAGATGAGGGATTTATTAAGAAGTAAAATGGAAGCCAACGGTTTTACCGTTTATCCTTATGAATGGTGGCATTTCGATTTTAAAGACTGGAAATCTTACCGTGTGCTGAACATTCCATTTTCTGATATCAGGTAAAAACAACCTTCTTTTAAGTCAAATCATTTCAACTATGAAACTGTACCAAACCCTTTTTTCTCTGCTTATTTCTGTAGCAATAACACAATTTGCTTTTGCACAATCCTCTGCCGTCTCTCCTTTTGACACAACCATTTATGGCAAAAACGAAAAGGCCGGGCACTATGTAAAAACCCGTGGTTTCAACATGTATTATGAGACGTATGGCAAAGGTGAGCCGATGCTCATCATTCACGGCAATGGCGGTTCGATCAGCAATTTTCTTTACCAGATACCTTATTTCTCTAAAACATATCAGGTTATACTTGCCGATAGCCGGGCACAGGGAAAATCTGCTGACACCGGAGATTCTTTAAGCTATGAAATGATGACCGATGACCTGAATGCTTTGCTGGATACGCTTCATCTCGACTCATGCTACGTCGTTGGCTGGAGCGATGGCGGCATAAACGGTTTGTTGCTTGCTATGCGTCATACCAATAAAGTAAAAAAGCTGGCAGTAACCGGCGCAAATTTGTGGCCCGATACGACTGCAGTTGATCCTTTTGTATATAATTGGGGAATGCATTACAACGATACGCTGGCAAAAATGAAACAGACGCCGCAAGTTAAAAACCAGCGCAAGCTTGCTCATTTACTTTCTTACGAACCACACATAACTGTTGAGCAGTTACACCAGATCAAATGCCCCACTTTGGTTATTGGCGGCGATCATGACGTATTGCTGCCCCAGCACACTATGTTGATTGCTCAATCGATTTCTAAGTCTTATTTATGGATTTTGCCTAACTCCGGTCATTCTACACCTATCTTTTATAAAGACCAGTTTAACGAAACTGTGGGTGACTTCTTTAAAAAGCCATACAGGAATATAGAAGGATTTGGCCGCTTTGAATAACAGCATTAGATGTGCCACACCTCAAAGGTGTGGCACATCTTAAAAAACATGGAAAAAGCAAAATAGCAGCACTCAGATTAACGGAGCGTCGCAACGATGAAGCCATGAAAAACAACTGCTAATAGACCACTGACAACAGACAACAGACCACTGACAACTCCGTACCGTTGCACAGGTTATCACCTGCAACAAATGCCTTAGAATTAGTTGAATTCCTGCCAGTTTTATCCAGGTTCTTGTTGCAGGTAATAACCCCAACAACGGCACCAAATGATTTTTTTTAGCCCGGCAGAATAGCTACTATTATTCATCGTTGCAATCATGGATTTGTCTTTTTCTTTTCTTCCAGTGGAAGGAAAGAAAAAGATAACACTTGTACAATTTCTCCAGTATTCAGCTATCTATGCATAATTCATGAGGGCAAAGTATTATTGACAACTCACCATTCACCATTCACCATTCACCACATCACTGCTTTTGTATCTTAAATGTCTTTATCGCATCTCCTTCATCTACCTGTACAATGTACATTCCGCTGGCCCACATTTTCGTTTCGACGGTAACCGTTCCATTTACTTTTTGCTGCCACAGTTGCTGGCCAAAAGCATTGATTATTCTTACATCCGAAGTCTTTGCATCCTGACGGCTGACACTTATGCTAAGTATATCTTTTACAGGATTTGGATAAACATTTACCACAACTGAACTTGCAACTGTAACAAGCCTTACCGGTGAATATTTGAAAGACCCGTCATTATCAACAATCTTAAGACGGTAATAATTTTTACCAGCAGGTGGATCGAGGTGAACATAAGTATAATCTTTATTTGGGGAAGCAAAAGACGATGCGGCAACTACTCCGATTTTGCTAAAGCTTGATCCGTTTGTGCTGTGCTCAACCTCGTATTGTTTTGTATTTACTTCTGTCGCCACAGACCAAAGCGTTTTTACATTGCTGTTTTGCAAAACGGCATTAAAATTAAGCAGCGTTACAGGCAATGTTCTTCCTTTGTCGATGTACACATATTTATAAAGGAAATTATTGAAGGTGAACTGCTCCGGCTGGTCATTATCAGGATTCACATCTACATACAAATTGTACGTTCCGTTTAAAGAAGCTACGTCGAGTGCCAGGCTTACATGAAGTGTATCGCCAGCCTGCAAAGCACGAAGCTTTTGTACCGTGTATACGATCGCGTGTTGCAGCGAATCGTATAAGATCACTTTCACTTTCAGGCTGTCAAAATCGGCTTTTGAAACATTTTTAAAAGCAAATTCAGCATGCAGGGTATCGTTATCTGCAGTGCCGAGCGTATCGGGAATATTGAAATAAAGATTAGGCGCAACCGCTCCTTCAGGCACCGGAATATATCCAAGTCCCCAGTCAGTCAACTGGTAAGGAGTGGCTGAAACAGAGTCCGCATTGCTCATCTGCAACCTGATATAAGGATACTGAATGGCGCTTACCGAAGAAATATCAAAGTTGTGTTTGCTTGAGTCGAGCGAGTAGAGCAATGTATCGCTGTTGTCGTTTTTAATGCCATATACATTTACAAGAGGTACATCATTTCCATTCTCTTCGCTATAGCCATACCAGTAAACATTTTTCCATGTTTTGGCAGGTCCAAAAACAGGTGAAGTAATATATCCCTGCGTCTGGGTGGTAAGGCAATTAACTGATAAAGTGATACGGTCGTACAGGCCGTTGCTCAGTGTATACACCGGAGTAAAAGTAGTGTCTCCTTTCCTGAAAACAAAAGCCCATGTACGTGGATAATAAAATGAATCGATTGCCTTAAAGCCATTTTGCTTCAACCTGTGATACAACGAATTGCCTTTGCCAAATATAGCAGTATCGGCAGCCCACTGCGATGCAGTAGCGGTATAGGGATCATCGAGAATGAGTCGCACAGAAACATAAGAACCGTTGGGAACAGCATCCAAAAAATCCATTGCATTTTTGCGGGTACCGGAATTGAGATATTGATACTCGAAATTGTATTCCCTGCCTACGTCACAGGTAGCGGCTGCGTTAAAAGGCTGTGTCAGATTTTTCCACGGCTCAAAGGTTAGAGAATCAAACACATTGAATATAACAGAGTGACCCGAGCAGGCGCTTCTTATATAATTTGAACCATCTACCGAAATGCTAAACTGCTCGTCTTCGGTTCCGCTTGTAGGATAGATTGAGTTTGTAATAAAAAGATTGTGCAGTTTATTCTGAAAAGAATACTTACCTGTTGTACTGTCTGCAGAAAGTCTCGTTAACGCTGACTGCAGGTTCTGATACAGATGTCCCTGTTCAAAGCCTGCGATGCTGTTACTTTTATAAACAAAAGAAGAATTGACCCAATGAGAGGAAGAATCGGGTGCAACCCGCCAGTAATACCTAATGCCGCTTTTATAAAAGAATCCCGGATCGAACTCTATAACACCTCCTGTGGAAGTAATGCTTTTTGTTATTTTAAATGCTGAATTAAACAGTGCGGTTGTGTCGAGCTGCATCATGTATGCTCTTGACACATTCAGCGGGTTTACGGTTGAAGCCGACAACTTCACATCAGGCTGGGTAATAACGGCATAATTGTATGGAAAAATGGGCCTGATCTCATCTTCTGAAACCAGGACTTCTATAGTCGCTGAATTGTTATTCTCACTTACTTCAGCTACACTGTTATTAAAATCAGCAAAGGCGGTTATTTTGTTTATTCCTTTGTCGCGGTTAGCTACTACGGGAATATTCACTATAAAAGAATCAACAAGGTTTATAGAGGTAAATGTTTTGGTAACGATTGTGGTAGTTTCTCCATTTGGCGATTCCCGTTTTATCTGCAGTGTTACAGCATTATTGGTTGCCCGCCCGATATTATTCACTTTTACCTTTACCTGGAAACCCGTATCGGCAACTGAAACAAAAGAAGGCACTTCGATCTGTGGCTGCTCTATTACATAATCGGGCAGCGATGACAGGTCTATCGTAATGGCCGGATCGCCGTTAAAAGCATATTGCTCCGCATGAACCCGGCTGAAATAATCGTTGCTGCCGGTAGCATTTAATGAAGCCGAAATGGCTTCCTTTAAAACAACTCCTACGCTTTGCCCGTATTTTGTTGTGCCCAGAGCTTTATAAAAGTTTAGGGTATATAAGTCTAAGTAATTGATAACACCAAAATTGGTGCTGGCAAGATAGCCAACTGCACCTCTTTGCGGGCTTAAAACAAATTTTTCTGAAATAGTAGATTTTGTATTTAACCTGTCTGGTTCAAATGCATAGTTGTTGCCCGAACTGCAGCCATTAGCAATAAAAACAGGGTATTTATAAGGGTTATTGTATTTATCAGGATTATCAAGATTGAAGTCGAGACTGGTATTGGAAGAATGGCCGAAATAGGTAATTAATGAAGCTCCGTTCTCATATATCTGTCCAAAAGAATTGACAGCCGCAGGATAACCTGCAGGATCAGAATTTTTACTAAAATCAATTACGTTAGCGCCAAAAGAAGTATCTGAAATGATTTTCTTATACCCTTGCAGATACCCGTCTATCTGATTTCCTATTCCATCGTCGCTTGCACCAGCAATATGTATTACGTTTTTCATCCAGCCTTTAGAGGCGATGGTTTGAACTGCCGTATGTTGAATTGAGTCGTGCTGTTGTACTTTCAGCAAATAATCACCTACTTCCTGCGGGGTTACGGCAGAAAGCCTTCCGATTGGCATGGCAGGCAGCGCTGTAAAATCATCGGATGCAAGTAAATTATCCGATGCGGGACTGCCCCATGTGGGAACCAGGTTTAACTGCTCAGCCACCGGGTCGCTTTCGTTTTCCCGGTATTGATCGTAAGTAACTCCTTTGCCGATAATAAATACATATTTAGGAGAATCGGCGAAAGTTTTTCTTGCATAGCGTAAAAAGTTTTTGACAGATAACGGGTGTTTTTTTACTCCCCATGCAAACTGATCAGCCAGTTCATTTGCATCAATTACTTTTGCAGTAAATGATCCTCCTGCAGCAGATGACCTGTACTGGCGATACTGCTCTACATAGTTGGTTGAACCGTTGCCATAAATCAAAGGATTACTTATGATGAGGTAATTACCCTGGTTTGCAGCATTGCTATAGTCTATAAAATTTCTTGTTTGAATGTTCTGGATCGCCTTGTAATAATTGCCTGCCTGTGTAGTGAGCACCAGTTTGTAAGGTACATTGGGTGATGGATCGAGCGCTATTTTTATAGTATCAGGATTAGAAATATCACCCACATAACGCTTACCGTTTGATACATCATATAACACCGGCGGAACGCCGCCATTGTTGAAATTAGTAATCGCGATAAAACGCCCTTTGGCCGAAGTGTCCAAAGTAAAATTAAAATAAGAAGCGCCACCCATATCAAATACTCTTGGATAGGTAAGTTCTATCATTGCAGTTCGCATTTCATCACAAGCTGCGGGGCTGTTGTTAACTACATAAAACGTAGTACTTCCTGCACTGATCTTACTCACATCAATCATCGCTTCCGCTTTTACATAATTGATGTAGTCCATTTGGTAAGTGGTGATTGAGTCTGAGTCGATCTTAACTGTTACGGTGCGGCTGTCCTGCGCATCACCTACTGTATTCAACTTTAAGGTCATTAAAGGACCCTGAAGATATGGATGCAGTGCAACAAAGCTTTGTGGCAATGTTGCCGTACCACAGCCCGCATTGGGTCTTATTGCCCTGCTGACCCAGCCCTCACCTTTGTCATAAGAAGATGAATACAGGCTTTTACCCAGGCTGGCAGCGAAGCCACCAGAAATTTCGTTTCTAAAATACCTGCCAACAGTGTACATAAAGTACTTGTCTGGCTGCAGGGTATTTACGGCGACGTTGTTGCTGGCTGTTACAAAGCGTTTATTAGCATGGCTTGTATTTATGGTAAGAAAGTAAGCCGCAGTATCTGTTTGCAGGCTCCATTTATTATTCAACTGGTAATCAGGATCGAGGTACAATTCCTTGTCTAATTTTCCATTGTTTATCTCTCCAAAAAACTCTATAAAATCATTAGCGCCCAAAGGTCCTGAAGGTGCAGAAATATATACCGGAACTTCTTCGCCGTCTCTCCATAGCTGAAAATTTTCTGACGAAGCATTCGACAATCCTGCGGCTGCAAGAGTCGAATAAGGAATCCTCACAATGCCGTTCCTGACAGGCGACCCGACATTGTCGCTGCCAAAGCCCATTACCTTCAGTTTATAATAGGTTTTGCTGTAGTCGATCCATTCGTTGTGGTACAAATTAGTTTGGCCGACAGCAAAAGACGAAACCAAAAGAAAAATAAACAACCACGGCAACCTCTGGTTCATAGTTAGAATTATATGATAATAACTCTATAGAACGAATAAAACCGTTTTCTATTTCAACGGATGTAAAAAAATCACCAGAGCCGCAATAAGAAACAGATGAGTTGCTAAAAAGAGAGTCGCATTTTTCGAAAAACCTATATAACTTGATTGTTGAGCACGTATAAAAAGAATTACAATGAAATTTAAAAAAGATAAAACAACAAGTCATCAACTATTAGAAGCGGTGAAACCGGCGGTAGAAATAGCTATTGAGGAAGGGGAAGAGAAGGCGATGGAATTTGTAAAGAAAAATTTCAACTTTTGAAAGCGCCAGTTAAACATATTAAAAAAGCGACTCTCCGGATTAAAAAACAAAGCAAAGAATACTTTATCTGGTGTGACGAAAGTGATAGCAGAGGAAAATATTACTCCAACTTTTATGGAGGGGTTTTGGTAAAAAGCGAAGACCTGAGAGAGGTACAGTTAAAAGTTGATAAAATTTGCAGAAAGGTTCACTTACATGATGAAATAAAGTGGCATAAAGTATCTCAGCACTATGTTGGCAAGTATATAGATGCGATGGATGTATTTTTCAAACTGGTTGAAGAGAATAAAATAAAAGTTCGCATTATGTTTACGCAAAATGCTTATGTAGCTAAACATCTAACAGACAAACATAAAAATGAAGAATTTTTCATTCTATACTATCAATTCATAAAACATGCCTTTGGATTGCCATTTAGTAACAATACGGATAAAGAGATATTCCTTCGCTTATATTTTGATTATTTACCTGATACGTTAGAAAAAAGGCAGGTATTTAAAGAATATATCAAGGGTCTTCAAACTTCAAAACCTTTTCGTTTAGCAAAACTAAAAATTCGAAAACAAGACATTGGTGAAGTTGACTCAAAAAAGCATTTATTGCTTCAAATGCTGGATGTGGTTTTAGGAGCAATGTCTTTCAGATTAAACAACAAGCATAAAGAAATACCGGAAGGCAAAAAAAGAAGAGGCAAAAGAACGGTTGCAAAAGAAAAGTTATACAAACACATCAATAAAAAACAAAGACAAATACGGGAAGGTTTCAACATTGGTTCTAATACGGGAAAAGAGAAAAGGGAAGACTACTGGTTACATCCTTACCGTCATTGGAATTTCAAGCCTTCAGATTTTGATGTGGATGACAGTATGTTTAAATAAAAAAAGTTCCATTCTCACTACATAAATTTCCTGAGTGGCACTCGGGCGTTCGTGAGCTATAGAACTTTGAGCAAAAGTAAAGGAAATACCAGGAATTATACTATCGATAACTATCTGTTTTACATTTGCCCAAATTTTATAGAATGAACCTTATTGAAGAGTTACGCTGGCGGGGAATGATACAGGACATAATGCCGGGAACCGAAGAACAGCTTTTAAAAGAAATGACTACCGCGTACATCGGCTTCGATCCTACTGCGGATAGTCTGCATATAGGCAGTCTTGTGCCCATATTATTACTGGTTCATTTGCAAAAAGCCGGTCACAAGCCTGTTGCGCTTGTTGGCGGCGCTACAGGTATGGTTGGCGATCCCAGCGGAAAAAGTGAAGAACGAAACCTGTTAAGTGAAGAAGTGCTGCAGCGAAACGTAGCAGGCGTAAAAAAACAACTCGAACAATACCTTGATTTTGATACCTCAAAACCTAATGCTGCCGAGATGGCCAATAATTATGATTGGTTTAAAGACTTCTCATTTTTACACTTCATACGCGATGTGGGTAAGCACATTACAGTCAATTACATGATGGCTAAGGATAGTGTAAAGAAACGGCTTGATGGTGAGACCGGAATGAGTTTCACAGAGTTTACCTACCAGTTGGTACAGGGCTACGATTTTTATTATCTCTATAAAAATAAAAACTGCAAACTGCAGATGGGCGGTAGCGACCAGTGGGGAAATATTGTAACGGGTACAGAACTGGTTCGCCGTAAGGCAGGCGGAGAAGCTTATGCCTTTACCTGCCCCCTCATTACCAAAGCCGATGGCAGCAAGTTTGGCAAAAGCGAAAAAGGCAATGTATGGCTCGACCCTGAAAAGACTTCCCCGTATGAATTTTACCAGTTCTGGCTAAACACAACTGATGCAGATGCCGCCAGGTATCTTAAGATTTTTACTTTTTTAAATGAAGAAGAAATCAGTCAGGTATTAGCTGAGCATACAGGAAATGAAAACCAGCGCAAATTGCAAAAAAGACTGGCAGAAGAAGTAACTGCGTTTGTTCATGGAGAAGAGAATTATACAAAGGCTGCACGTGCAACAGATCTGTTATTCAGCAAAGACACTTTGCAAATCATTGCGTCTCTTTCTGCTGACGAATTGGATGCAACTCTAACAGGAGTTCCGGCGGTAGAAGTGAGCAAAGAACACCTTACCGCAACCCCCGATATAATAACCTTTTTAGCAGATGTTTCTATTTTCCCCAGCAAAGGCGAAGCCCGAAAGATGGTGCAAGGCGGCGGAATAAGCCTGAATAAGCAAAAGATAAGTGATGTATCGGCAAAGATTGGTCTCCCGCTTTTTATCAATGAAAAGTATTTGTTTGTGCAAAAGGGAAAGACGAATTATTATTTGATAAAGGTGGTGTAAAAGAATTTCCTCTCTTTTCTTTTGGTTAATTTTGAAAGATGCTGATTAAGAAAATTCATATCAAAAATTTTAAGTCTCTTGTTGATTTTGAACTGGAAGATTTAAAACCTTTCTGCGCTTTTGTTGGTCCTAATGCAAGCGGGAAGAGTAACATTTTTGAGGCATTGGAGTTTCTAAATTATTTAATTCGTTTTTCTTTTGAGGCACCCTCTTTTTTTGGAGGTAGATCTATATTGTCTTACAATCCGGTTATATTTAAAAAGGAATTACTTAATAATATTAGTCTCAACCTAACTTTTAATGACCAGATAAATATAAACTACGTTTTCAAATTTCTCGATGCATTCAGCTTTGAAGACAAACTTGATTATATTGGATCAATAAAAGAACCTGATCAACAATACTTTTTGCAGATCCCTGACATAACCCTAACTAACTTGAAAGATCGTAATGAGTTTACGCATAAATGGGTTTCGAGCGGAAATGTGTATGAGCAGGACTTTGAAATCTTTGTAGATAATTTTACAAGATTGTTTGTAGGCAAGTCTCAGTTAGTAAGAACTAATCAAAGAAGAAATGAATTATTAGCTGATGCTTCCAATCTTTCACAGATTCTCGGGCAGATATTTGAAGACAATTTAAAAAGGACTGATTTTATTGAGTGGCTGCGAATTCTTATTCCGGAATTCAAAAACATTGAAATTAAGAAATCAAATATTGATGGAAGTTTTGAATTCTTTCTTTATGAAAAAGCTTCTGATAAGCCTTTCCCTAAATACCTGATCTCTGATGGCACTTATAACATTCTCTCTTTAATGGCAGCAGTATATCAAAGTAATCAACCTCAATTTTTATGTATTGAAGAACCTGAAAACGGATTGCATCCACAAGCAATACAACTGCTCGTTGACTTCTTTAGGGAAAAGTGTGAAGAGGAAGGCCATCATATCTGGCTGAATACGCACTCACAAACTTTAGTGAAGTGTTTGGAAATTGACGAGATTATACTGGTAAATAAAATAAACGGAGAAACCAAAGCAAAGCAACTTACCAAAGCTGATAACATAGACATACAAACAGATGAAGCGTGGCTTACCAATGCGCTCGGAGGAGGTATTTTATGGTCAAAGTAGGTTTCATTTGTGAAGGTGATAATGAACAAATTCTTTTGTTATCTGATAACTTTCAACTTTATCTTTCTTCTATCAATCTTACAATGGTTAATGTCATTAACGCATGTGGCTCCGGAAATTTATTACCTCATAAAATACAAAGCTATATTCAGCGATTGGAAAAAAGCGGCGCCAATGTTATATTAATCCTAACTGATCTTGATGAAGATATTTGCATCACTCAAACTAAAAGTCGCATTTCGGCACGTCAACAGGATATAGTGATTATAGCCGTCAAAAAAATCGAGTCTTGGTTTCTTGCTAAT
>CAXUMK010000013.1:22982-44527 GCA_964251885.1 uncultured Segetibacter sp.
TAGCGCTATGCAGACACTATTGGATGATAAGGAATTTACATTTTCAGAACCTGAAGCAGAGACTAATCCATTTGAAAAAATTAATACTTTATTAGTGCAAAAAGTCGGACGGGGAGTAAGTAAAAGAAGCGCCGGTAAGATTAAACTTGTTCAGAAGCTGTTAGACGCAGGATTACAGATTTCAGACTCTGCAAAGCATCCCAACTGCTCGAGTGCAAAATATTTTATTGATAAATTAATTCAAATCGGCTTAAGGCATAATGGCTAAGCTATTCAATCTTCAGCTTTTATTGTTACTTCCCACTTTATAAGTTTCCCGCTAACGGGAACAAGTAGTGCATTGACGAATAAAGAATGAAAAGTACAAGTGTGCGACGCAACAATGAAAAATAGTAGCAATACAGCCCGGCTCATAAAAAGATCATTTCACATTTTATACGGCTTTAAGAACATAAAACCACAGGCAAAAAAAACCGGCAACCAGAAAACATCTGATGCCGGTTGAAAAAATATACACCTCTCTTTTAAAAATCAAAATTCCTTCTCGCTGCATTCAACCTGAAGCCTATTGAAAAAACAGTTGTGGCAGAATTACCTCCAACAGCCTTATTGTATGTGCGGTGCTGCAGGTTTGCATCTATAAAAAAGTTTTCTTTTACCTCATACGACGCTAACAGGTTTACGTTCATCGATTTTACCTTATTGCCATCACCAACATAGTAACCGTTATTTTTAAAACGGGTGTTATAATCTGCAAAAATATTGCTGCCAAAATTTAAACCCGCAGAGTCAAGGCCCTGGTAATAATAAATAGCTTTTGCCTGCATATACAACTTGCGCAAAGGCTGGTATTTGGGCAAGACAATATACTCCTGGAAATTTGCGCCAAGCGGATGAGCAAAAGGTTGGTTATAATGGGTGTAATTAGAAACTGAATCATAGTGCGTATAAGTAAAAGGCCTTACACGATTGGCCTCTAACTGCAAATTGAGGTTTTTGATACCAAATGCATCGGGGTATTTCATGCCTATCTGGTAACCAAATTTATTAGACCAGTAACCGGTACTTTTTATTAATTCATGAAACTGAAACTCATCAAACAACAATTGGCTGTATAGCTGAACTTTCTTTTTAATATTTGCTTTTGCACTAAAACCCACCACGGCATTGTCTTTACTTCCTATGTCACTTTCAGCAGGACGAAGGAATAGAACCGGATTTAAATACTGAAAATCAAAATGGTCTTTTCTGCCGAATACAACAGCATCAAACACTCCTACATTCAGCCATTTTGTTGCATTAATGCTCAGGTAATTCATTCGAAAATATTTTCTCGGCAGCAAAGTATTGCCGCCGGCTCTTGATGCCTGATCAGGAATTAATTCCATAAACAAATTCTCGTAGTTGAATTTCCAAATCCGGGTATTGATTTTTAAGAATAATGCATTACCCGAAAAATCGCTTAAAAACAAACTGCGGTAACCATCGCCAATAAAATTTTTGTCGTAGCCAAGTTGGATGTCGATGTATTTTGAAGCATTAAAGCTTATCGAAGCTCTGTTGTCGAAATAGTCATATCCCCCGGCAGCTTTGAAATTCTTATAAAAACGTGCTCCCGGTACTGCTGAATGGGAAGAATCCCATTGCTGTACATACCTAGGATACCTTTCCTGGTTATCTGTAATATATGCATCGAAGCCAATTTTGCGGCCGATTAAACCTCTGACAGTAATACCCCGGCTGTTGTAAAAAAGATTTTGCCTGTTGCCACTTTCCTTCATTTGCTGATACTGAATGACAGGATTGACCGCAAGAAAAAAATCTTTGACATTTACCTCATAAAGGTTAGCGGGAGTTTTATAAAAGGTATTAAATATGGGTTTTATACTCAGATACTCAGGGCGCGGTGTAGACCATTCTCCATTGCTCATCAGAAACCGCTTCATATTATACTTATCTATTTCGGTCAGCTTTATTTGACCTGCAGCCTGCATGCTGTCAATGTATTCAACCTCTCTGGTTACAAGCCGGCGGTTATAAGGTTTAACAGTAGAGAAATTCAAATTTGCATCGCCTGACTTTATTTCAAGACGGTCTAACAAATCATAATCTTTGCTTCCGAGGGGTAAATATGAGCTTTGAGAAAAAGACGCTAACGGCACTAAGAAAAAGACAAGTATGCGAATGGATTTGATAATTTGCATGAAATATTGGTTTTGATAAAATAGCTGATATGAATTATCTAATAAAAGATATACAGGTTGTTAACGAAGGTAAAACTTTAACTTATGATGTTTGGATAAAAGATAGTTTCATACATAAAATTGGTAACGGAATAAATGTTAAGGAAAATGTTACAGAAATAAACGGGCATAACAAGTATTTATTGCCCGGAGCGATTGATGACCAGGTTCACTTTAGAGAACCGGGACTTACACACAAAGCAACCATCTACACCGAGTCGAAAGCAGCTGTAGCCGGTGGAGTAACCGGTTTTATGGAAATGCCCAATACTATTCCGCCTGTTTTTACGCAGGAACTACTTGAACAGAAGTATGCAATTGCTGCGGCATCTTCGCTTGCCAACTTTTCTTTTTATATGGGCACGGGCAATGATAATATTGAAGAAGTGCTTAAGACCAATGACAAAAAAAAGGATGTTTGCGGAGTAAAAGTTTTTATGGGTTCATCAACAGGAAATCTTTTGGTTGATAATCCGCTCGTACTTGAAAAAGTTTTTGGCGGAGTTGATTTGCTGATTGCAACACATTGCGAAGACGAAGCCACCATCAAAAGAAACTTTGAAAGAATAAAAAAAGAGAAAGAAATTTTAGAGCCCGCTGACCATCCTAAAATCAGAGACGAAGAAGCTTGTTTTGAATCTTCTTTCCGTGCTGTTCAGCTTGCCAAAAAGTACAATTCAAGGTTGCACATTCTACACATCACCACGGAGAAAGAACTGCAGTTGTTCAGCAACATGCTTCCTTTAAAAGAAAAGCGAATTACTGCCGAAGTTTGTGTTCATCATCTGCATTTTACAAGTGATGATTATGCTCATTTAGGCAACCTGATAAAATGCAATCCTGCAATAAAAGCTCAGTTCAATAAAGATGCTCTTTGGCAGGGATTGCTTGACGACAGGCTCGATGTAATTGCAACCGACCATGCCCCTCACACATGGCACGAAAAAAATGAGCCTTACGAAAAAGCCCATGCCGGCCTACCTCTTGTGCAACACCCGCTGCTGCTGATGCTGCAGTATGTGAAGCAGGGGAAAATATCCATTGAAAAGGTTGCAGAAAAAATGAGCCATGCGGTAGCTGATTGCTTTAAAATAAACCGCAGAGGATACATCAGGGAAGGATACTATGCCGACCTTGTAATTGCCGATCTTGACGCAACTACAACCATTAGTAAAGAAAATATTTTGTATAAATGCGGCTGGAGTCCTCTTGAAGGCTCTGTTTTTCCCGCGGCCATTACCCATACTTTTATAAATGGTCGCTTAGTTTATGGAAATGGCCAATGGAATGAATCTACAAAGGGAATGAGAATGAAATTTGACAGGTAATGATAACGATTTGCTGAACACATACAGCGAGAAAACCAGATACAAATGCAGGCAGACAAAACTACGGTACACGATTTATCTATCTTTCATAGCGAAGAAGAACAATCGGTTTTTCATCATCTTGATTTTACAACCATTATTGGCGGCAAAGACTGGCTGCGATTCTTACTTGCTAATCCTTCTACCGACATCGACAAGATCCAGCAAACACAGCAAACGCTTAAGCTGATTATTGAGAAAGAAGACAAGTGGCCGACAATTATTTCTAACGGAACCGTGATGGTGGTACAGAAATATTACGACTCGCAGATAGATGAAATTCCCAAAGATCTAAATCCTTTCAGCAGCCTTTTCTACAGGATTATTAAATCTCAGGATTATTCTTTGGTAAAGTTTTCAGTCAGTCATTTCATTGATTTCGCTATTGGTCTTAAACAGATTATTGATTGCTTCGACAGCCAAAATAATCCCAAATTTTTACAGTTAATTATTGATAAAATAAAGGTATTAACGACTCATGATGTTTTTAAAACGATGATGGGGTGGAACAAACAACAGAAGTTATCATCAACTAACATTTTGACTTTTGGCCAGTATCTGCGCTATCATTTTAAACCAAAGGCGCTTGAACTTATAGAGATTTACAGCCAGCTCGATGCTTACCACAGCATGGCATTGGCGAGTAAAAAGTACGGATTTTGTTTTCCTCAAATTAAAGTTACCGGCTCACCATTTATTAATGGAAAGAGTTTGTTCCATCCGTTAGTTAAAACTCCTGTAGCTTATGATGTGCAGTTAAACCAGCAGGGAAACTTCCTGTTTCTTACCGGTGCAAATATGGCCGGCAAAAGCACTTTTATAAAAGCGGTAGGCGTAGCTGTTTACCTTGCTCATGTGGGTATGGGAGTTCCGGCCGCAAAGTTAGAGCTAAGCCTTTTTGACGGATTGCTGAGCAACATACAGGTAGAAGACAATATATCGCGTGGTGAAAGTTATTTTTTCAACGAGGTGCAGAGGATAAAGAAAACAATTGACAAAATAAACGATGGACGAAACTGGCTTATTTTAATTGACGAGCTTTTTAAAGGCACCAATGTACAGGATGCAATGAAGTGCAGTACGACCGTAATCGAAGGCCTTAGAAAAATGAAGAACACA
Organism: uncultured Segetibacter sp.; assembly: GCA_964251885.1. Lineage (GTDB taxonomy): Bacteria > Bacteroidota > Bacteroidia > Chitinophagales > Chitinophagaceae > Segetibacter. Next base: position 27,712 of record CAXUMK010000013.1, read on the forward strand.
CTGTTCATTCTTTCCACGCACCTGTATGAGATCGGTGATGCGTTGCGTCAGTTCCCAAACATAAAATTTTATTACTTCGAAACACGGGTAGAACAGGATCAGCTCATTTTCAGTTACCAATTGAAAGAAGGAATCAGCAACGACAGGCTTGGTTACCTTATTTTAAAACGGGAGGGTGTGGTAAGTATGCTGGAGAATTTGTAGACAGCCCCCTAAATCCCCCGAAGGGGGACTTGAAAGAACTCGTGTGAAACCAATTCGCTTTGCATGTTTTAGTATTTGTATTTTTTTTGGTAACCGGCAGTTGTATTTTATGGCAACTCCGGTTGTGTCACACACTTGTGCAGTATCTTTTTATGGCGGCTTTTTAAAGAGAGTATACAAAAAAAATAAGTTGGTAAAGTAGAATTACTCACACAACCTTGTGTGTCTGCTTTATAATCCCCATTACAAACACACTTTGTACGTGCCCCATGTTTTCTATCTGGCTTAGCTTATTTACATGAAAGTCGTAGTATCCATTCATGTCCTCGGAAACCACTTTCAGCATAAAGTCAAACTCGCCTGAGATATTGTAACACTCGATTACTTCGTTTAACTCCTGTATTGTTTTAATGAATTTATCACCGGCATCTTTGCTGTGTTGTTTCAATGAGACATAACAAATCACCATCAATCCCTTCTTCACTTTTGTATAGTCAACCAAGGTTGCGTATTGTTTTATTACGCCTGATTCCTCCATTCGCTTAATACGTTCATGAACAGGAGTGGTACTTAAATGTATTTTATCGGCTATTTCCTTTACAGTTATCCGTGCATTCTCCTGCAACAGCCTGAGGATAGCGAGGTCTTTACTGTCTAAAGCACTTTGCCCAATAGTTGAATCTTCTTTTTGAACAGTCTTTGCCATTAGTAATTGCGTGTTTATTCTGTAGAAGAAGAAGTAATGTTATCTTTCTTCCAAAGTTATAGTAGTTGGCAGAATATTCTACTAAGAGAAGTAAGTTTGTACCTCATCCTCCTACTCCTTCTCCTTAAAGAGAAGGAGCGGTACATTGGGAAATGAGTAAACATTAGTTCTTCCACATCTTCAGTTAATCAAGCTTTAGCTAAGCTTAAAAAGGGTCTGCAGAAGATTAGTCACTACATTAGTTGATTAAGTTTTTTTGCCTGGCCTCCTTCTCCTTAAGGAGAAGGAACGAGGATGAGGTTGACTAATAAGAACAAACAGTACAAGAGTGCGACGCAACCAATGAAACAACAAAGAACAAATGCTTGACTCCAAAAATCACCAAATCACCAATTCAAATATTATGTCTACAACAACTGACTCTCAAATTGACTTCAATCTGAAGTACAAGGTGGCCGATATGAGCCTTGCCGCATGGGGCCGTAAAGAAATCCGTCTTGCAGAAGCAGAAATGCCTGGCCTTATGTCTATCCGTGCAGAATACGGACCATCGCAGCCATTGAAAGGCGCACGTGTAGCAGGTTGCCTGCACATGACTATTCAAACTGCAGTACTTATCGAAACTTTGATCGCATTAGGCGCCGAAGTTAAATGGAGCTCTTGCAACATTTTCTCTACCCAGGATCACGCCGCCGCCGCTATTGCTGCTGCCGGCGTAGGTGTATTTGCATGGAAAGGCCAAAGCAACGAAGATGCTGAATGGTGTATAGAGCAAACACTGTTTTTTGGTAGCGAAGAACGTCCTTTAAATATGATTTTAGATGACGGCGGCGACCTTACAAACATTGTTTTCGATAAATATCCTGAACTTATTCAACACGTAAAAGGTCTTAGCGAAGAGACTACAACCGGTGTTCACCGTTTGTACGAAAGAATGGAAAAAGGTACTTTGCCTATTCCTGCTATCAATGTAAACGACAGCGTTACCAAATCGAAGTTTGACAACAAATACGGTTGTAAAGAAAGTCTGGTAGACTCTATCCGCCGTGCGACTGATGTGATGCTGGCTGGTAAAATTGCGGTAGTAGGCGGATATGGTGATGTGGGTAAAGGCTCAGCCGCTTCATTGGCTGGTGCAGGTTGCCGCGTTATCGTTACCGAGATTGACCCGATTTGCGCTTTGCAGGCTGCAATGGACGGTTTTGAAGTAAAGAAAATGATTGATGCAGTTAAAGAAGCTGACATTATCGTGACTGCTTCAGGTTGCCGCGATTTGATTACAGAGAAGCACTTCCGTGCAATGAAAGACAAGGCTATTGTTTGTAACATTGGTCACTTCGATATTGAAATTGATGTAGCCTGGCTGAACAAGAATTATGGTCAAACCAAAGACACAGTTAAGCCACAGGTTGACATGTATAATATAGAAGGTAAAGACATTATCTTATTGGCTGAAGGCCGTCTTGTAAACTTGGGTTGTGCAACAGGTCATCCAAGTTTTGTGATGAGTAACTCTTTCAGTAACCAGACTTTGGCTCAGATAGAATTGTGGAATAACCACGATAACTACGAGAATAAAGTATATGTGCTGCCAAAGCATTTAGATGAAAAGGTTGCAAGACTTCACCTTGCCAAAATAGGTGTCGTATTAGAAGAGTTGACCGATCAGCAATCAGAATACTTAGGCGTTAGCAAAAACGGACCATTTAAGCCTGAGATGTACAGATATTAAGAAGAAGAGTTGACAGTTGATGGATGACAGTTGACAGAAAAAACCCGCTTTGTAAAGGCGGGTTTTTTTTGTTGCGTTTATAGCCTAAAAAAATGAAGCTATTTTATAACTAAAAATCAAATTTTCTTTAACTCTTTATTATATACACTGCGCTGTTAATGCCCAACTATGGTATGATGAAAGGTGTTATTAAGGCATGCATATTTCGAGTACAGCTAACACCTCTGATATAACCATTCCTCCACAAAAACCTGTCAAACTCTGGATGCCCAAAAGAGTATTATTTACGCCTGATGCATTAGATGAACCTTTCGGCAAAAAAATATTTGAACGCATCGAAAAGTATAATTTACCCATTGAGGTTTTAAAAAACAATCGTGTTACCGGCTTGCGGGGCGCTACAGAAAGAGAGACTTATAAGTTAGCCAAAAGCACATTGGCAATAGTCAATGCTTCTCCCTCAGCTTTCAAACTGAGGCCTATTCCTCCGTCTGCAGATTTTCAATTTCATCTTGCTGAAGGCTGCCCTGCACATTGCCAGTATTGTTATCTGGCAGGTAGCTTACAAGGACCACCTGCTATTCGTGTATTTGCCAATCTTCCGTTGATTCTAAACAATACAAAAAATTATAAGCTGCCCGGAAAAATTACTTCATTTGAGGCAAGCTGTTATACTGATCCGCTCAGTATTGAGCATCTGACCGGTAGCCTTGCCAAAACTATTCAATTTTTTAGTAATCAGCCCGATACTCATTTACGCTTTGTTACCAAATTTGATGCAGTTGAACCTTTGCTGAATATTGACCATAACGGCAATAGCCGTTGGCGGGTTAGTTTAAATGCTCATTCTATAAGCCGCAGGCTCGAAGGTGGTACTGCAGGTATAAGCGAACGCATAAAAGCTTTAAGAAAGCTGGCGCTTCCCCGAAGTGAAGGGGGAGGAGATTATCCCATTGGCGTTGTGCTTGCACCGATTATGCCGATTGAAAACTGGCAGGATGAATACAGTTTGCTGTTAGATGAACTTCGTCAAAACCTTAAATTCCCGGTCAACCTTACATTTGAACTGATCACTCATCGCTTTACGCAAGGTTCAAAAGAAGTTCTCTTAAACTGGTACCCCAATACAAGTCTTGAAATGGACGAGGCAAACAGGTCGGTAAAACAAAATAAGTTTGGCGGCAAAAAATATGTTTATACTGCTGATACGATGAAGCAGATGAAGCACTTTTTTTACCAGGAAATCGGAAAGCATTTTCCCGAGGCAACCATTTTATACTGGACGTAACGGCTAACAAACGAAGCAGAATATATTATAGTTGTTAAGGGATACAAGTAACTCTTTGGCTTGCTGAATTAAGAATAAAAAGTACAAGAGTGCGACGCAACGATGTAAATAGTAGTAATGCAGCCCGGCTCCAAAAAAATCACTGCACATTTTTATGCAGATGGAAGTATAACAGGGTATTCCAAATCCCCCTGCTTCTACGGCGCAACAAAAGCAGTATACACTAAATGGTTGATTTTAATGCTTTTAGAAGTGGTGTATATATAATTGTCGCTTCATTATGCGTTATTGCGAAGCTTACGTAGCTTGGTGAAGCAATTTCCAGTTTACTTGTCAACCTGATTGTTGCAGGGGATTGCTTCGTGCCTCGCAATGACGAGGAGTTTTAACTATGACGAACGCATGCAGTGACGTTTTTGCTTACAAAACTTCGACCTGGTTTCTCAATAAATCTTCAAATACGTCTGCTTTGCGTATCAGCTTTGCCTCGCCATTTTTTACCAGCACTTCGGCAGGTTTTAATCGTGAGTTGAAGTTGCTCGACATTTCAAACCCATACGCGCCGGCATTGTAAAATACAAGATAATCACCTTCACGCACTTCATTCAATTTACGGTCCCAGGCAAAAGTGTCGGTTTCGCAAATGTTTCCGACAACAGTGTAAATGCGTTCGGCACCTTTGGGGTTGGAGATATTTTCTATTCTATGGAAAGCCTCATAAAACATAGGCCTGATAAGATGATTAAAACCACTGTTAACGCCGGCAAACACTGTAGCTGTAGTTTGTTTGATGACGTTTGCTTTCACAACAAAATAGCCGGCTTCACTTACAAGGTACTTGCCGGGCTCAAACCAAACCTGCAGTTTTTTTCCCGTCTCTTTTTCGTGAGTTGCAAAAGCTTCGGCCACTTTTGCACCTAACTGGTTAACGTCGGTTTCCGGCTCGCCCTGCTGGTAAGGAACCTTAAAACCACTGCCGAGATCAATGAATTCAAGGTTTTCGAAACGGCCGGAGATTTCAAACATGACCTCCAAACCCTGCAAAAAAACATTTACATCTTTTATCTCGCTGCCAGTATGCATGTGCAGGCCGGTAACGTTGAAATTGGTCGTTTTTACAATGCGTTCTATATGCCGCATCTGGTGAACGGAAATGCCAAACTTGCTGTCGACATGACCGGTAGAAATCTTATAGTTTCCGCCAGCCATAATGTGTGGGTTCAAGCGAATGCAAACCGGGTAGGAATTGCCATAGCGATTGCCAAATTGCTCAAGTATCGAAATATTATCTATGTTGATATTTACGCCCATATTTTTACCGGCTTCAATTTCTTCGAAGTCAACGCAGTTGGGTGTAAATAAAATATTCTTTGAATCGAAACCAGCTCGCAGACCAAGCATCACTTCGTTGATGCTTACACAATCTAATGAAGCGCCGATTTGCTTCATCCATTTCAGGATATTGATATTGGTCAATGCTTTACAGGCATAGAAAAATGTAGAATCAGTATTTCTGAAAGCTTCTTTCAGTTTATTGTACTGTTCTTCTATTTTTTCTGCATGATACACATAAACAGGAGTGCCAAACTCGCTGGCAATATGAATGAGTTGTTTGTTGGATAATGTAAGCGACATAAGTGTGCAAAAGTAGTTTTAAAATAGTGAGAAAAAGATCTCTCGCAGAAGGGGCTGAAGACGCAGAAAAAGAATAAGAATTGTTACGCGCCTTCTGCGTTTTCCCAAGACAAACTATTCTTCCCGTTTTATATCCTGTGGAGCATCGTCTGGCTTATCATCTGGTGATTTTTCTTCAGAAAGGTTTTCTTCTTTTTTGGTGCCGGCATCTTCATCGCCAACAGGTTGTTCAATCAGTTCTCCGTTGTCAGCAACGATCAGTGTTGTAGTTGCATCTGCCTGCGGTTGTTGTACTGCTTCTTCGCTTTGAATGTTATCGTCCTCAGCTTGCACACGGTTATTTACAGCATCGCTTATAAGAGTTCCCTGTACAGATTGCTCTGCAAGCACTTCTTTTATCTTTGGCAGATCATCTGTTGAGTTGATGCCAAAGTAATCCATGAAAGATCTTGAGGTTTGGTAAACAAGCGGTTTTCCGGGCAATTCTTCATTACGACCTGAGATGATGATCAATTCTTTTTCTAACAATTTCTGTATCGAATAATCGCTGTTTACTCCACGTATTGCTTCCACCTCACCTTTGGTAATGGGTTGCTTATAGGCAATAATGGCAAGCGTTTCCAAAGCGGCGTTAGAAAGTTTTTTAAGAAATTTATCTCCGTTCAACTGGGCAACGGTTTTATAAAAATCTTTTTTGGTGAGGAATTGAAATCCCCCGCCACTCTCCTTTACTTCAAACGGATAAAATTCTGCATTGTATTTTTCACGAATGCCAGCCACTGCCGCTTCTACCTGGTCGAGAGAAATTCGTTCTTCCATAAATCCAAAAGTATTGTTGATAAGGTCAACAATATCCAAAGTTGTCAGCGGTTTATCGCTGGCAAAGATTAAGGCTTCTATGTGCGGAATGATTTGTGAAATTTCCATGTGAAGAATAGTCAATAGTTAGTCAATAAGTCAATGTAGTCAATAAGCTATTAGTCAAAAAATCATTAGTCATAAGCAATTAAGGGAGAGATGCGGGTTGGTCGGGAATATCCTTTTCTTTATTTTTCCCAATTGACCTTATATAAGGATTGATTAGATTGTGATAATAGGATAGCTTATCTTTTAGGAGCAAAAATTCTTCATTTGAAAGTAAATTTCTTTTTCGTGCTTTTGTAATTCCTGTAGCTGTTTCGTAGGCAGAACCCCTGCTGTAATAACAAAAGTTTTTATTTTCGGCGAAATGGTATCGTCCATACCCTTCACTTATATTAAAAGCAATTGAATCTGCTGCTCTGGTTATTTGTTTTCCTAAAGTATCTCTCTCAAAAAAATTCCACTTTTCTACAACTGCCCAAACTATTTCACCAATTTCCATTGAAACTTTATAAACTTCCAATTCACCTAACTTAATCATCGCTATGATTTAACTAAATGACTTTTTGACTCTGTGACTAATTGACTAATGGCCTTAGCCATTTAAAGCTGCCGCCCCACTTACTATTTCGGTAAGCTCAGTAGTGATAGCTGCCTGCCTTGCCCTGTTATAAGAAATTTTTAAAGTCTTTAAAAGCTCGTTTGCATTTTCACTTGCTTTGTCCATTGCAGTCATACGGGCGCCATGTTCGCTGGCGTGAGCATCCAGAACTGCTTTAAACAATTGTGTATTCAGTATTTTTGGCATTAGCTCAGCAATCAGTATATCCTTTGCCGGCTCAAAGATAAAATCTGCTTTTTTCGCTCCTTCTTTGGGTGTGACTTTGGGGATCGGTAAAAAACGTTCAACGACAAAACGCTGGGTAGCAGCATTTTTAAATTCACTGTAAACAAGATCAACCACATCAAATTCTTTGTTTTCAAATGCTTTTACCGCAGCCTGTGAGGCGGCCTGTACCGTATCGAAATGAAGGTTTAAAAAGATGTCTTTAAAATCGGCGTTGGTCTTATAGTTTTGCTTGCTCAGGCTTTCGTAGCCCTTCTTACCGATATTCCAGATAGTGACATTGCCTTTTTTAAACTGGTTACTGTATTTAGTAGCAATCGTTTCTTTTGCCAGCTTTATAATATTTGCATTGTAGCCGCCTGCAAGTCCGCGATCGCTGGTGATCACAATCAATAAAATTCGTTCGCTACCTCTTTCGGTCGCAAGGCTGCCACCCACTTCTCCCTCAGTACCGCTTACGATATTGCTAAGCATCTCCTGCAGTTTCTGCGCATACGGACGCATCTGGGTAATGGCATCCTGTGCCCGCCGCAGCTTGGCAGCGCTCACCATTTTCATCGCTTTGGTAATCTGCTGCGTACTTTGCACACTCTTAATCCTGTTACGAACCTCTTTTAATTGACCACTCATTTTTATCAGGGTTTACGTTTCAATACTTTTGAAACCGAAAATATTATTTTATAGTTAGTAGTTTTTTTAAATACCGGCATCGCTTTTCATAGCATCATCGTTGCGTCGCAATCACTTTTCCGGCATATTATTTATCAGCTTTAACCTTTATTGATAGTTGCTTTACAAGACTCAGACGAACTTAAATATTTAAAACTAACAGCATTAGTCTAATCGGCTGCGAAGGTAAGGGTTGGGTGGCAAAAGGCAAAAAGGAGTAGCTGGCCAATTCTTATCCGGCAGTGCTACTGAAACCAATCAAAATGGAATTAGCGCATATACACTTTTTGTATTCCGGTTGTTCCTGTTGCGGTACCACCGGTTTCTGTTAACAGCCCTGTATTCCGTTGTAAAAAATAAAGGGCAAGTTTCGCTTTTGAGCTTGAAGTAAATGCGCATTTGTTGGTCACCAGATTTCGGATATTTATAGTTTACAACCCCGCACCATTATACACAAAAAGTACAAGTGTGCGACGCAAGAATGTTTAATAGCAGTAATAAAGCCGGGGTCAAAAAAAACAGGCACAACCTGCATTTACCTGTGCAGGTTGTGCCCGTTTAACTGCAGCAGTATCAACTATTTAATAATAAGATTGCCACTTACATTAGTAAATTCATTAAGCGGAACGCTTGTCCAGTGCTGCACCCTGGTATCGCCGAATGTAAATTTTTTAGAATCAAAGCGTACAGTAGCTGTATCTGTAGTTGAAGGGAAACTAAGGTAGGTATCGGTGGCAGAAGTGCTGATTTCAAAATAACACTCGTGGTAGCGCAGCTTACCTGCCCGGCCATAGCTTACAATATTCATACTTGCAGGAAAACCCATTTTGGCTGCCGAGTCTGAATAATACATACGCAGCATATTATTTGTTTTGCTCGGCAATTCTATAGCGTGCAGCGTAGTATTAACAGCGGCAGCACCCTCAAACATATTTGCATTAATAAAGTAATAGCTGGTTTTTGAAAGCTCTTCTACAAATTGTTCGTTTGAAGGACAGGCAGTGAGGCAGGTTACAATAATGGCAAGCAGCGGGATAGTGCGCAGTAATACAGCAGTTCTTTTCATAATGGTTGATTTATAAATTTTGAGGTTAAAGAAAACGAATAATAAATATTGGGGATAAAGTGACATTACTATTAAAAAAACAACAGTGCATTATTTCTTCATGCCCTGTTTGCCGGGTGGCTTGTCTGCACATCTGCCTGGCAGAAAATACAGAACATAGGGTTTGTTTAAATAGAAATATTCATTTAACTGCAAGAAAAGAATTTGGGAAACATGAGTATTGTCAATGTTCTAAACAGCCCGAATGCTGTTCTTAATTGCATAAAAGTTGTTCTTAAAATTTGGCAAAGAGGATGAATAAAATTTACCCAAGGTTTAACCTGCCAAGTAACTGGTCGCGAAAGCTTTTGCCAACTGGTAGTGTAAAGCCATTAATGATGACATATTCTGCGTTTACACTTTGTATGTGTTCGAGATTGATCACATAGCTGCGGTGGATGCGAAAAAAATATTTAGGATCAAAATGTATAAGGTAATCCTGCAACGAGCTTCTGACTAAAAATGTTTTGGCTGCAGTACATACGTTTACATACACATGCTCGCTTTCGAGGTATAAAATATCAGCAAACTTTACCTTATTAAAATGCTGCCCTTCCTTTATAAAAAGTGCGTTGTTTACAACAAAATTGTTATTGGTTTCGCTTAAATTCTCCCGCCTGGAAGTTGAGGTGTTATGAATACAAATTTCAATTGCTGTATAAAGATCGTCTTTGGTAAAGGGTTTAATAAGATAGCTCGCGGGGTTTACTTTTTTAGCTCGTTCAACCGTAGCGCTGTCGGCATTTGCAGTGAGAAAAATAACAGGGAGGTGATAATCCTCTTTAATTTTACTGGCCAGGTCAATTCCATCTTTTTTACCTTTTAATTGTATGTCGAGCAGCAGCAAATCTGGCTTTTCTTCTTCGATCATTTGTACAGCCTCGCCGTAAGAACCTGCAGGTTCTGCCACCTCGTATCCAAGCTTTAGCAGAATCCCGGCGATGTGATCGGCAATGATCACTTCATCTTCTACAATGCCAATTTTTAGTTTGCTCATGCTTCCTGGTTCCTGTTACTGGTATCTTTAAAATGAATAATAAAAGTACTTCCGTTGTGGTACTGGTACATAGCGCTTCCACCCAGTTGCTTGCTTAGCCGGTGAATGAGCCGTAATCCAAGCGAGGTTGTATTTTTAATATTAATGCCTCCGGCAATCCCGGGTCCGTTATCGGCATATATCAGTTTAAATTCACCTTGCTCCTGCTGATGCAGATCAATGCTCACTATGCCTTTCTTATGTTCATCAAAAGCGTATTTAAACGAATTGGTCAACAGTTCATTCATTATCAAACCTAAGGGTACGGCAGTATCAATATCCAGCAAGGTTTCAGGTACAGTAATATCTGCTTGTATTTCTGTGCCGGGCTTTTTAAAAATGCTGCTTATGTGACGGAAAAGGTCTTGCAGAAAACCGCGCAATTCAATAGCCTCCAAATTATCGTGCTGGTACAGGCGCTGGTGAATAAGGGCAATGGAAGATACCCTGTTTTGCCCCACAGCAATGGCTGCCTTTGCAGTTTCATCCTCAATGCCGCTCGACTGCAGTTCGAGTAAGCTGCTGATAATAGTAAGGTTATTTTTTACCCGATGGTGAATTTCTTTTAGCAATATCTCTTTCTCACTTAATGATTCTTCTAATTCGCTTCGTTGTTTTTCGATAATGTTGTTTTGAAAAACCAATTCACGCCGCGCCTTTCGCTGCACTACAAACATCCAGGCAGAAATAACTAATAAACCAGCAATACCTCCAATCATCCATTCTAACTGCTGTGCCCTTTTTTTTTGCTGCGTAACCTGCACTTCTTTTTCCTTAGTGTTTAGCGTTGCTTCATAAGCGCTCAGTTGTTCCTGGTTGCGGTATAAAAAATCTTCCCTAAACCATTCGACTGACTTTTTATACATTTCTGCAGCCATTTTATAATTACCCATACCATTATAAATAGCAGCCTTCGTGTCCCAAACATTTGCCCACAAAGAATCTACACCCTTTACAGTAGCTGCCAGGTTTGCATAAACAAGAGCAGAGTCATACTGATGTAAAACCATGTAGTTACTCGCAATGTCGTGATAGCAATGCTGTATTTCATAAGGTCGCCCTTGTTGCAGTGATATGTCTAGGGCTTTAATAAAAAGAGCCAATGCTTCACGGGGATGATTGCTTAGCTGAAAGGCGTAGCCCAAAGCTATAAATGCAAGATATTGGTGGTAGTAATTTTTTGCAAAAAATGCCAGATTTATTCCTTCCTTAAAATAAGGTAAACCTTCAGCCCACTTATTCACTTCAAAATCATCTGTGCCTATATAAAGATCAATGGTGCCAATTGAAAGGGAATCTGCAGTTTCAACGACCTTTTCTCTTGCCATATAAAAATATGGAAAAGAGCGTTTTGCAATTGCTGTGAAATTTCGGCGGACACATAGAGCAAGTTGAAAAAGAATTCTCCCTTCTAAATTCCTGTTGCCCGTCTGCCGTGCAATTACTAATGCAGAGTCAGCGCAGGCATAAGCTAAAGAAATATGTCTTCGTCTCAATCCGCAATTTGATAATAACAATAATGCTTCTGACTTTTCATTCATCCAGCTTTGTTCTCCAGCTTCTTTATTTGCAAGTGAGGCATAAAAGATTGCCGAGTCATAGCTTTGATGTAATGTAAAATAGTTAGCCCAGGCTAAATGAAAATGACATGCCTGCAGTGGTGTAAGTGTTACATGCTTTTCAATAACAGCATTCAGAATTGCTTTGCAGCATTGCCAGTTTCCCTGTCTGTCATAAGCAAGTGCTTTTTTAAATACTTCTTCTGCAGGTAAATTAGTAAGAATATTGCAAGGACCAATTACATTAAGTGGGGGACTGCTAATGACTTCTTTATGTAAAGCCAAAAGATCATGATCAATACTAAAAACTTTATGAGGCTGTGTAAATGAATCAGAAGTAAATCCTGCCAAAAAACAAAATGCAAAAAACAAATAACGAAACAAATATTTGTCAGAGAATTGCATCACAAGGTTTGAGCATTTAGGGTTGAATTTAATACTTTAAATTCTATTTTATCTCCCGTAAGTCATTTACAATATGAAAGGGTTATAGTACAGGTGGACCAGCCATATACCATAACCCTTTTTATTTAATCCATCCGCTATCACATCTTTGTAACTTTATTTACTATTATGTCATCACTTAGCTGAACTTTTATAAGATAAGTTCCTCTTTCAAAATTGCTGATATTTATGTTGAATTTATTGTTTCCTGTTACAATATTTATCTGGCTTTTGTAAAGCAGGCTGCCATTTATATCTGTTATAGTTATTGCACCTTTATCAGCTTTAACCGCATTCATATCTACTTTTACCACGTCTGTAACCGGGTTAGGATAAAGTGTAAAGTTGGCTTTTCCGGTATTTCTTACACTTTTTACATCACTCAATTTTGTGTTATCATCTCTGTCAACAATTTTAATCCTGTAATAATTAGTACCCGCTGCAGGAGAGGCATCGGTAAAGTGATAAGAATGCTCTGTATTACTGTTGCCTGCAGCGCTTACCTGGCCAATTGCATTATAGGTTTGCCCATCGTTGCTGCGCTCGATAACGAACCTGCTGGTATTTAATTCTTCAGTTGTTGTCCAGCTAATATTATTGACTGATCCGTTGCGGACAGCAGTAAAGTTAGTAAGCGTAACCGGCAGCGATGTTCCTGTTTTAAGAATTACAATGCTGTCTATGTACAGTTCGTTTTGATAACTGTTTGAAAACAAATCCTGGTTTGGGTTAAATCCAAAATAGTAAGTGCCTGTTGCAGGAGGAAGAAAAGTAATAGCAGTAGATTGAGGTGCAGGCTTTGTGGTTTTGGTAGCCAATGAAGTAGTCATTGCAGAGGCAATTGGGTTTGTACCATAGCTTATTCTAACCGGTACATCCTGGAACCCTGTTTTAAATGCTACAGAGTCGCTTCCATATTTAAATCCTAACGTATAAGACGTGCCTGCCGTTAAAGTAATTCCCTGGGTATAAAACCAATCGCTGTTGGAGAAGAAGTTTGAAAAGTGTGTGTACCGAAGCACATTACCTGTGTATTTTCCTGGAACTGTTGTCGTTGTCCATGCTGTACCTCCTTTTAAATCTTCGCTGCGTGTACAGTTAGGTAAACCAGAAGCGGTTGCTGCATCAAAATTTTCTACATAAGGCATTGCTGCAGGCGAACAAACAGTAGAGAAACTATAAGTGATAACAGTTTGACAGGTTCCCGTAGTGTTTACACGATAATAATAAGTAGTGTTTTCTGCAAGACCTGAAAGGTTTAAGGCCGTATCGGGACTATTAATGGTGAATGGAGAACCTGTAACAGGTGTAGTGAATGAATTATTGGTAGCAACATCAACGGTATAGGTTATCGGCAAAGCGCCTCCTCCGGCGGATGACGTCCATTTTAATAAAGCAGATGACGTTGTTAGATTTGAAGCATTAGGCGAACCCGGAAGAGCCGTACAGGTACGGGCTGTTGCAGTTGGGGCAGATGTGGTATTATAAAGTGGACCACCTGAACAAAGACCTGCATTGTAACTGAAAACAGTAATGGTATATTGAGTGTTACCGGTAAGTCCGGTGGCTGTGTAAGACAGAGTAGAACCTGATTGAACTACAGTACCATTGCCAATAGTGTTACCCTGGCTGTATTCGTTTCCATCAACAGGTGTTCCTGTAAACGCACCCACACTTTTAACAACTAAATATCCTGTTGGATTATTACTTGCAGCATTAAAATATCCACCAATGGCAGTAGGAAATTTATCGGGTGCAGTAAGTGATGTTGGTTGCGATGCAGGCCGGGTACATGCAGATACAACAGGTGGGGTAAATGTATATATAGTTCCGGCGCCGGGCCAGGCCTTATTAAAATCGTTGGAGTTTTGATTGCTTGCTGTATTTGCCGGCGTGGTAACAGCAATAAAGTTAGAACTGGTAACACCATTGATACCTATAGAAGCGCTGGAGGCAGGACCAACACCTGCGCCATATCTGAACTCAACCACACCAGAGGTCTCATACAGCCAGGCTTGCATAGTGGAATTCGCATTTGCAGAAGAGTTGTAAGGGATGGGAAGGAACCATTGAATTTTTAGAATTCTGCCGGGAGCACTTCCTGTTACAACATAACTTACAGAGCCGGTTGGACCTGTATTTAAACCGTCCCAAAAGGGAAATAGCATGGTGTTGCCACCAAAAACATTGTTTGAAAAGGTGGTAGTTGGAACGATATCCCCAAGCTTTAATAAACCATGCGGTGAAGCTGCAAACTGTGTGTAGCTTCTGCCCTCATACAAAAACGTAAAAGGAATGGTTAGAAGTGCAGAAGAGGTATCCTTAGAATTTGCAGGTACAATGGTTGCAGCGCCGGTCATTGGGTCGAGGGTTGCACCAGAACCAGCGGCAAAGACGTAGTAATTGGCACTCTGAGAAAAACAGGTGGCTGAAAATAATATTGCAGCTAAAAATGCCAGGTAAATTTTTTTCATTATGTAAAGTTTTATTTGAAAAGGGTAATTAGGTGATGATTAGTATTTGTTATTGAATTTTCATTGCTATTCTTTGTGGCTTTTATCAATCAGCAAATCGCAAAAGCCCTGCTCTTTCAAATCGAGAAATTGGGTGCCTCTGTTCTAATGCAGAATCAGTTGGAGAAGTACAGGCGAAGAATAACGACACAAGCAAAAAATAAGTGGAGGTGCGCATAAGAGAATTTATAATGGTAATAATTATAACGGCTTATGGCTTTTCGAAATGAATATGTGTGATTAGCTGTAAGAAAATAATTATTAAAATGAATAAGGAGAAAATGTTCTAAACATTATCCGGGCTGTTCTCAACGATCTAAAAATCGTTCTGAAAATTAAAAGCGTGATGTGATAAAGCAAGACCTGAATGAAGATATGGTAACCAGGTTGCCGGAGCTGAAACAGGTTTTTAGAACTTTTCTGCAGAATGAGAACCGAAATCATTAAGATTGAACACTTCTATTGAGGGTAACAATTAATTAAAGAGAAGCATTGATGGCAGTTGTAGTGCACACTATTAACTAAAGTATGTTTAGAAAAGCCAAATAGAAAAATGAAAGTACAAGTGAGTGACACAACGATGCTGAAAGAAGATATTAAGTTGGTAACAAAGTATCATTAAACAAAGTAACTGCGGAAGGAATACTTGTGAAATTGTCGCTTGTGTTATAAATACTTTAAGGTGAGGCAAAGCAAAACCTGGAAGGGTGCAACTCAAAAATGCTATACTTAATTAATAGCATGCTCTAAAATATTAACACTACTCAATTTTGCTGTTTTATTTCATCTCAAACCCATTTGCTACCTTTGCTTCCCTGTCAAATTGGCTAAATATGTCTGTTAGCACCAAATTTGACTAATAAAACAACTTTATAAAGAACTTATATCCATACGCAACGCATCCACTATGTTAGGTATTATATCAAAATTATTTGGCGGAAGTAAATCACAAAAAGATGTGAAGATATTGCTTCCCATTGTCGAGAAAGTCAATCAGCATTTTAGAGAATGCCAGTCGCTGAGCAACGACGGGCTTCGTGAAAAAACGGTTGAATTCAGGCAAAGAATTCAGGAGCATTTAAGTGATATAGACAATGAAATTGTAAAGCTGGGTTCAGATGCCGACGCTCTTTCTCAGGAAGATATTGGTGGTCGTGACACAATTTTCCAGGTGATAGACAAACTTAAAAAACAGCGTGACACAAAGATAGAGGAAGCGCTTAAAGACATACAGGCTGAGGCCTTTGCGGTCGTGAAAGAAACGGCACGCAGGTTTGCTGAAAACACAGAAATTACCGTTAAAGCAACCGACCTTGACCGTGAGCTAAGCACACGAAAAGAACATATAAAAATAGAAGGCAACAACGCCATTTACAGTAATACCTGGAATGCTGCAGGAAACATGGTTACCTGGAACATGATACATTACGATGTACAGTTGATAGGTGGCTCAGTTTTGCACGATGGCAAGATTGCCGAGATGGCAACAGGAGAAGGTAAAACTCTTGTGTCAACGTTGCCTGCTTACCTCAATGCACTTGCCGGTGAAGGTGTGCACATTGTAACTGTAAACGACTACTTAGCCAAACGCGACAGCGAATGGAACGGACCTATTTTTGAGTTTCTTGGTCTTCGTGTGGATTGTATTGATAAACATCAGCCCAACACACAGGAAAGAAGAAATGCATACCTCGCTGATATTACTTACGGAACCAACAACGAATTTGGCTTCGACTACCTGCGCGATAACATGGTGCACACACCGGATGAAATGGTGCAACGCAAGCATCACTTCGCAATGGTAGATGAAGTAGATAGTGTGCTGATTGATGATGCAAGAACTCCTTTAATTATCAGTGGCCCGATACCTCGTGGTGACGAACAGGAATACCATATTTTAAAACCAAGAGTTTTACAACTGGTAGAAGCGCAGAAAAGAGTAACCAACCAATTTTTAATTGAAGCAAAGAAAAAAATTGCCGAAGGAAACGACGATCCAAAAGAAGGCGGACTTGCTCTGATGCGTGCTGCACGTGGTTTACCAAAAAGTGGCGCCCTGATTAAATATTTAAGTGAGCCCGGAATTCGTACAAAACTTCAAAAAACGGAGAACTACTACCTCGCCGACCAGCAGCGTGAAATGCCAAAAGTAGATGAAGAACTGTTTTTTCATATTGATGAGAAAAACAATTCGGTTGAATTAACTGATAAAGGCAT
>CAXUMK010000014.1:0-6794 GCA_964251885.1 uncultured Segetibacter sp.
ATTATTTCGAACTATCAAGAAGTATCGCAAGGAAACAGAATAGATTGGATGAATACGGTTTTGTTGCACACATTCAACTTCTGATTAAAGCGATTGATTTTGCGGTATTTATTTCTGGTAACAGCAAACCTGAGTTTTTTAATCAAAATGCTGAACCTTTTTCGGAATGGTTGGATTTAGCGGAATCTCTTTTGGAAGAAGTTAAGAGAATAAATTTAGATGATGATGAGAGCGGCAAAATCGAAAGCTGTGTAAATGATATTCTTGAATTCTATGAGAACTACGAACTCATTTTGCAAAATTTAAGAAGTCAACTTGATAAGGGTAAGTATCCAAGCAGAACAAGAAGGCAAATTGTACGGACATATTTTAGGAAGAAGGAAGACTATTCTCGAGACACAAAAACCGTTAACACTATCTTAGGTTTAATGGAACAAAACATCGAAAATGAACCTGATAATGAAAAAAACTTTTATCTCTGGTTTCAGGCAGCAAGACATTCAACAGTTTCTCTTGATGACGCGTTAAGCAAACTTGCCAAATGGAAAGCAAATAGCAATACTATTGATGCCCTCTTTTACTTCTATATTCTTAAAGTATTCAGAGCTCTTCAAGGATACTCGGATGCGGCTGTTGATGCTTTCAATCTGATAAAAGAATGTAAGAATAAAGGCCGGTCAAATGTTACGATTTTCGAGTGGTGCGGTAAAGGAGCTGACTTATCAAAGTTCATCAGCCGAAATGCGATTATCGTTGAAAACAAAGAGGATAGACTTGAATTAGTTGAAGGGTATTTTACAGAATATCAACATGATGGAAGCGGAACAATAACAATTGCGGACAGACTTCCAGTTTTTTTCAGTCCTACACAAGCAAAATTAACAGCAAACGATTTAAATCAACCTGTAGAGTTCTATTTAGGCTTTAGCTACGATGGATTAAGAGCTGACAGTTACAGCGTAAGAATAAAAGGAACGCAACCAAGAAACACTGAACCAATCGAAGAGATTGTAAAAGATGCATCACCTAAGGAAGTAAAGACCGCGAAAAGAGAATTTACTAAAATGGTTGAAGGTCCAAAAGTCATTGATAAAATTCAGCTTCCTGAAAATAGAAGCGAAAAAAGCACATATTCCAAAAAGCAAACAGGAAGAGTAGTAGATATGCAGAAGCCTCCATTTTATTTTATGGGCTTAGTCGAAACTAATTTTGGTAAAACATATATGTTCCATAAGAACAACGAGAAAGAAGCGGTTTTTAAACAACTTTCAATTGGAAAGAAAATTTCCTTCGATTTAAAGCAAACTGACAAAGGCATGATTGCTCATAATCTTCAAGTGTTATCAGAATGACGGATATTAAGAAGTTCAAAATGTAAAGGAACAGGAACACATTTGCACGTCCCACCTACAACAGATAAACTAAGCTTCCAAAGAGTGGTGATGATATCTTCACCTTGCGCAAGCACCCAGGCAATAGCGAATTGTAAAGGCGTGCAGCCCTTTTCGGCAGCCAGTTTTTTTATCTTCTCTGCCAACGCAAAATTTATGTAAAAGTTCTCTCCAGGTAACCACCGCTTAAACCAACCATACAGTAAGCATACCTAACCCCTTCACTTCTCCTTACATAAATTTATCTGCTGTAAGAGGCAGACTTCTTAGCCTTTTGCCTGTAGCATTAAAAACCGCGTTGGCAATGGCTGCTGAAACCCCGGTAATACCAATTTCACCGATACCCCGTGCGCCAATGGATGAAATATGAGGATCTGGTTTTCCGATAAAATGAACATCTATTTCGGGAACATCCAGGTTTACAGGAACGTGATAATCTGCCAGTGTACGGGTAACCGGGTTGGCCCAACGAGGGTCATATTCTGTTGCTTCCATCAGCGCTGCACCGATACCAAAAATGACACCGCCAATAACTTGTGAACGGGCGGTTTTTTCATTCATAATGCGTCCTACATCCATAACACTTACAATACGTTTAACGCGGATAGTACCTAAGTCTTCGTCCACCCAAACTTCGGCGAACTGTGCTCCGAACGAATGAAAAGAGTACTTTTTTCCATCACTGTTTTCTTCAGAAGGGAGGGGTGCAATTGTGCAAGGAGCGCCAGGCGCTCCTGGTCCACTGGCTGAAGCAGGCAATGACGTAGCGCACGCTTCCATCATTTCTTTGCTGTTACGGCGCATAATGTCGGCGTAAGAGTCCGAAATAGAAGTATCGCCGTTCGCAGTAAACTGAGCGTTGGCAAAGGCGATTTCTTCAGGTTTTTTGCCATTTAACTTTGACTTTGTGTCTGCAATCGCTAACTGCATCAAATCTTTTCGCAGCATTTCGGCTGCCGCTAACACTGCAGGGTGAACGCTGGCTGTGGTTGTTGAACCGCCGGCAAGCGGTGCAGGCGGCAAACCTGAGTCGCCAATTTCGACGCTGATCTTTTCTACCGGTACACCCAATGCGTCAGCCCCAGTTTGGGCTAAAACAGTATAAGTTCCCGTGCCTATATCAGCCGCCGCGGTCATTACCTTTATTTTACCATTGCTCATTATTTGAATACGCGCCGAGGCAGCGCCACGAAATCCGGGATAGGTTGCTGTTGCCATTCCGTATCCGACGAGGTAATTGCCGTTGCGTGTTTGCCGTGGCTGCAATTTGCGTTTTGACCAGCCAAATTTTTCTGCTCCTATGCTGTAACATTCAGGAAGATAATTGCTCGAAAAGGGGAGCTTAGTCAATGGGTCGGCTGCAGCATGGTTAAGTAACCGAAACTGGAGCGGGTCTATTTTTAACTCAAACGCCATTTCGTCCATTGCAGATTCGAGGGCAAAAGTGCCAGGCGATTCTCCCGGAGCACGCATAAAAGTGGGGGTTCCAATATTTAATTTGGCTACCTGGTAAGTGATTTCGCGGAGGGGCGCATCGTATAAAGTTTTGGTTTGGACACCGCTCGGTTCAAAAAATTGAGTCAGGTTGGTGTAGGATTTGTTGTGATGGCGGATTGTAGTTAGTTTACCCTCAGTATCCGTACCCAAAGCGACCTTTTGTATTGTAGCGCTGCGCCGACCCACATTCGTTTGCATCATCTGGCGTGTTATGGCAAGCTTTACCGGACGTTTTACGACCTGGCTCGCCATTGCAGCAAGCAGAATATGCAGCCATGTTCCTTTGCAGCCAAAACCACCGCCCACATAAGGCGAAATTACCCGCACGTTTTCCGGCTTCAAATTTAAAAAGTAAGCAGCAATTGCCTGGGTAAGCATAACCCCTTGTGTCGTATCGTACAGCGTTAGTTTTTCTGTTCCGTCCCACATTGCTATAGAGGCATGCGGCTCCATCGGGTGATGGTTTTCGGTAGGGATAGTATAAGTATGCTCGATCTTATGTACAGCATTGGCAAGCAAAGGGGCAGCTTTACCTGTATTTATCTGCGCTTCTTCGCCAAACAGTTTTTCGGGTTTGTAGCCTGTCGGCAATTCGCTTTGCAGGTTCACGGCGGGCTTTTCTTTAGCGTAAGTAACTTTAAGAAGCGCCGCAGCAGAGCGGGCCTGCTCGTACGTTTCTGCAACGACAAGCGCAATAAACTGCCCGAAATAATACACTTTATTATCCTGCAGAGGAACCAGATCTTCACCCATGATTGCTACGCCTGCTTTCCTTTGTTCCGCAGGATCAAGCGGTTTTAACCGTGCTGCGTTTTGGTGGGTTAGTATGGTTATAACGCCACCGCTTTTTTGCGCCGCACCCGTATCAATTGCAGTGATGGTTCCTTTAGCAATGGTAGAACGAACCGGGAAAGCGTAAGCCATTTCCGGTTGATTGAATTCGGCGGTATAGGTTGCCGCACCTGTTACTTTTAACCGCCCGTCAATGCGGTCTATCGGTTTGCCGGTTATTGCCATTGTAAGTATTTTTTATTAGAATAAGATAAATAGAGACTGATAGGTTTGCTGAATAAAGAAAAAACCGTACAAGAGTGCGACGCAAGAATGAATCATAGTAGCAATACAGCCCGGCTCCAAAAAATCTCTACTCACTTTTTCCACCTGTCGCCAATATCATAAACTAAGATTCTTTTTTTGGAACGAACATTTGTCTTTTGTTCAGCCCCGGTTGTGTCACTCACTTGTACTGCATCTTTTTATAGCATCTTTTTCCACCCATTATTGCTACAGGCTATTGCCTCGTGAAGTATAATTATCAAAATGCTATGTGTCCGCGCCACCGTTCATTGCCCTGGTTAAGGCACGAACAATGACACGTTTTCCCAATTCAATTTTAAATTTATTATGCTCAAGGGGTTTCGCATTTCGCATTTCCTGTTCGGCAGCTTGTTTAAAATTTGCTTCGCTGGCAGATTTTCCTGCTAAAAACTTCTCTGCTGCCATCGCCCGCCACGGTTTATGTGCTACACCACCCATTGCAATTCGTGCCTGCTTTATTTTATTGCCATCCATCTCAAGGGCAGCAGCGACTGATACCAGCGCAAAGGCGTAACTGGAGCGGTCACGAACTTTTAAGTAATAACTGTTAGCGGCAAAATTGTTCTTTGGAATTTCAATCGCTATGATTAACTCGTCATGAGTAAGGTTGTTGTCTTTTTGTGGCGTATCGCCCGGCAGGCGGTGATAATCAGCAAAGGGAATTGAACGTTGTTTGCCATTGGCACCCTGCACTTTCACGACCGCATCAAGGGCAACGAGTGCAACACACATATCAGAAGGATGAACCGCCACACAACTTTTTGACCAGCCAAAGATGGCATGCATGCGGTTGACACCTTCCACCGCGCCGCAACCTGTGCCGGGTTCGCGTTTATTACATGGCATTGCAGTTTCGTAGAAATAGGGACAGCGGGTTCGCTGGTTTAAGTTGCCGGCATTGGTTGCCATATTGCGTATCTGGGCAGAAGCGCCTGCAAGGATCGCCTGTGTCAACAGGGGAAAGTGCTGGCGGATCAAAGGGTCATTTGCCGTATCAGTGTTTTTGCCAAGTCCGCCAATTGATACACCTCCTGCGTTTGCGCCTGTTGAAACAGGTTTGATTTGCATGAAATCCAAACGGGTAATGTCAACGAGTTGATCGGGGCGCTCTACATCTTCTTTCATCAAATCGAGGATGTTGGTGCCGCCTGCAAGAATTTTTGCATGCTGATTTACTGTCAGCATTTGTGTGGCGGCGTTTGTATCGTTTGCTGCAGAATATTTAAAAGGTCTCATTGGTTACATTTTTTGTTCGACTGGTTTAGATTTGTTACCCGTTTTCGCCGCTGAATTGCCAGGTCTGCGCTACATCTTTTCCGGTGTGTACTTCCCTGATTGCCGCAATAATGTTTGGATATGCGCCGCAGCGGCAAATATTACCCGACATCCGTTCCCTGATCTCATCATCAGATAGTTCAAGGGCACCGGCTTTGGTGCGAACATCTGCAGTCACATAACTTGCTTCGCCGTTTTTTGCTTCATCCATTAAAGCAACTGCTGAACAAATTTGTCCGGGTGTGCAATAACCGCACTGGAAGCCATCGTGTTTAATGAAGGCAGCCTGCATTGGATGCAGGGTATCTCCTTTTGCCAATCCCTCAATAGTAGTAACTGATTTACCTTCACAGGTTGCCGCAAGGGTAAGACATGACAAAACCCGCCGTCCATCTACAATTACGGTACAGGCACCACATTGTCCGTGGTCGCAGCCTTTTTTTGACCCAGTCAGTTCCAGTCTTTCCCGCAAAGTATCGAGCAATGTCATCCTTGAGTCGACGGCTAATGTTTTCTTTACGCCGTTAACCTGAAAACCTACGTTGACACTGTTTTCGAGTGCGGCAACACCTGTTCCGCCTAACCCGCTTTCATTTACAGGTTGTGCAAACATCTGGTGCCTGCCAAACATTTGCATGGCTAAAAATCCACCGCCTGTTAAGGTAACAAGTTTTAAAAAATGTCGCCGTTGTACGCCAAGAGAAGCGATCTCATGCAAATCCTCGGGCATGTGCTTCTCGAACAGCTTTTTTTCTTCTTCAGTTAATGCTGGATTTTTAGTTTCTTTTTTCATCATAGAAATGGTTAATAAGGAAATAAGTACAACTTCGGTTTCAACGTGATCCTGGTTTACTGTTTCGCAATTAATTTTAAAAAACTTAAAGGTGTGTTTTTAAGTGCGGAGGGTGTTATACAGTTGAGAGATTGTGTTATGTAATTTAAAGTAATTTTTCCTGAGATGAATTACTTCGTCAGAACATTTTTTAAATTAAATGCCATCGTTTGTTTAAGTGTACAGTCACTGGTAGATGTTAGCCAATTCTATTCTCATTAGCGACACTATCCTGCAATATCTACACTTAACAACTGCGACTTTAAGTTTATCAGGTCAAAGTATCTTATTCGCCTTTATTTTCATACCTCTTTGATTTATTTCCAGACCTTCGGCTCTGCCTTCGTTATTCAGCAGAATTGAAATAACGACATCAGGCACTTCCTTTGCGCTAAACGCTGTAGGGCTGCTGAAAATCATTTTGAAGCCATCAGAGGGCTGGTTATTTTGCCAGACACAGAGCTGTTCTCCGCAAAACCTGATTGACAGTGTATCCTTTCCCAAAAGGTAATTACCTGTATATTTTTCAAGTGTTGTCTTCGGCAAAAGGCTTACTTTTTTAAAAACAGGTTGATAAAAGTTCTTCCAGCCATATACCTGCGCAACACTGTTTACTATTTCGGGTATGATGCTAAAATCTTCACCATTTATCATTACAACCACGCCGTTTCCATTCCTGAGACTTCCATAAGACGTGCATA
>CAXUMK010000014.1:6804-44443 GCA_964251885.1 uncultured Segetibacter sp.
TGCATAAAAAACCTTCGTTGCCGCCATTGTGATTCAAATAAGTATCACCCTGTTTCTTTATCAAAAACACTCCAAGACCGACGGAACTGTCTATATAAGGGGTGAGACGTTTCTGCATCATTTGTTGTGATAATACCTTCGTTGATCTGCCTTCATATTCAAGTTGTGTTTCTATAATATACTTTGCAAGATCAGTGGGAGTCGTCCACAGGCCAGCCGCCGCCTGCTCAGGATACACATGGTATTTTCCCTTAAAAGGCGTACCGTCGCGATGATAAGCAGTAGCGAGGTTCGTGGCACCGGGCGGGGGTGGTTGAGTAAAAAAACTATTCGTCATGCCAATTGGTTGCAACACTTCTTTCTTTAAAAAGTCTTCGTAGCGCATACCTGTAATATCAGTCAGTAACAATTGGGTAATGGTAATGCCGCCACCGGAATACTCCAATTTTTTTGATGGTTCAAACAGAGAACGCACTGCTGCTGAATTTGCAGGACGCTCACCATTTAATACCTGTATAATAGTTGGTATTGAATCACCGGGAGTGTAGCCGGCAAAACCATGGACACTTAAACCCGCAGTATGACTAAGCAAATTAGCAAGTGTTATCTTCTTGTTTTTTGAAAGACTGTCATAAGGAAACATCCATGTTTTGAGGTAGCTGTTAATATCCGTTTCCAGGTCTATCTTTCCCTGCTGTACCAGTTTTAACAAGGCAAGGCTATTGAGCGATTTGCTGATAGATGCAGCCTGGAATCTTGTGTCGGTAGTAACCGGTCTTTTTTCTTCTGCATCGGCCCAACCATAACCATTTGCCCAATCAATTTTATAGTCTTTTATAACGGCAATACTCACTCCCTTTGTTTTATAAGCGTCCATCTGTTTTTGCAGGTTCAGCTTTACCGTGGTATCACCATAAATAACATCCGGAGCAAGACTGTTTTCTACCTGGCGCATCCTGGTTTTTGAAGTTCCCGGAATTGTTTGCGCAGCGGTATTCATTATAAACAGAAAGCCAAGGAGCGATAGGCAGAGACGCATACAATAAGTTTTATTGTTGTTGAAAGTAGTGTTTATGAGTAGATAAACAAAGTGCCCGGCACTTGTGCTTCAAATAAAGTGTCATTTGTCTATTTTAAAGATGTTGATTATAGAAAGAATAATGTCATTAACTTAAAGTTTTTTGGGGGACAAACATTTGTTCTTTCTTCTGCTTCGGTTGTGTCACTCCCTTGTACCGCATCTTTTCATAGCAGCTCTAAACCCTGCATTATCGGTACAACATTCTTTAGTTAATGGCATGGGGTTGTAAGTGATTATTTTTACTTAAACCAGGTTTTAAAAAACACTATCGTTTGTAGCAGAACAAAAACTACCAAGCGGAAAAAGTTTCCATGAAAATATACCAGTAGAAGTGAGTGACACAACCGGGGAACCACAAAGAAATAATGATGATTGCCAAAAAAATAAAAAAAACTCAACATTATTAAAGCAGAATTATGAGAAATTTTTTAATGACCGTCGCTTTAACTACTGCAATTATTACGGCCCAGGCACAAGACCAAAACGAAGCCAACTACGACGAAGCAAAAGTGCCTGCATATACTTTACCGGATGTTTTAAAAACAACAGCTAACAGGGAAGTAAAAAATAAAACAACCTGGGAAAAGGTAAGAAGGCCCGAAATAATCAAACTGTTTGAAGACAATATTTACGGCCAGATGCCGACCTATTTCGATAGCATCAGGTTTTCGGTTACCAACGAAAACGCCTCTGCCATGAATGGGAAGGCGAAGCTAAAGCAGGTTCTCATACAGGTCTTCAGGAATAATAATTCTGTAAAGATTCACCTCGTTCTTTTTGTTCCCAATAATGCAGGTAAACCTGTTCCTGCTTTTGTATTAATTAATAACCGGGACGATGAAAATACCGATGCTGCAAGAACTGTTAAAAGCGGGTTCTGGCCTGCAGAAATGTTGATAGATAGTGGTTATGCAATAGCTGCGTTTCAGGTTAGCGACCTGGCTCCTGACGATAAAGAAAAGTATGTAAATGGTGTGCTTCAAATGTATCCCGAACAACTAACTGCCGATAACGGAATGAAAGCTATTGGAGCATGGGCGTGGGGAGCAAGCCGGGTGATGGACTATTTTGAGAAGGATAAAGACATTGACGCTAAAAAGGTAGCGGTTGTCGGGCATTCACGGGGAGGCAAAGCCTCGCTGTGGGCTGCCGCCGAAGACCAGCGTTTTGCTATGTGTATTACCAATTGTTCGGGCAATTCCGGTGCTGCATTGGCGCGGCGTCAGTTCGGAGAAAGAATTAATCGTATCAATACCTCTTTCCCGTATTGGTTTAATAACAACTATAAAAAATACAACAACAATGAGAATGCCTTGCCGGTCGACCAGCACATGCTTATCGCCCTTGTTGCCCCAAGACCGCTTTATGCAACCAATGCTTCAAAAGACCTTTGGGCAGATCCTGTGGGAACATTTTTGTCACTAAAAAATGCGGAGAAGGTGTATGCATTATATGGGATAAGATCAAATCTTCCGGTAAAGCCGCCGGGCATAAATCAACCGGTTTTTAAATCCGCGCTGGCTTACCATAACAGGCAAGGCGAGCACAACCTTACCGCTTACGATTGGGTTAATTTTATAAAATTTGCTAATTATAACTATAAGCGAAGAAAATAAAAGGAGTTGGTGTAAGGTAAGAAACAGCAGATAAGACCGGGTGGACTCTGTTATACCTGAATTGTGTTGTTGCAGACGGAAAGAGGTATCCTAGCAATGACCCTTGTAAAATAATCATGTCAATGCTCTTTGAAACGTATGCATAATACATGAAAAGATTTTGTAGCCTTGACAGGAATCGAACCTGTATCTAAAGTTTAGGAAACTTCTATTCTATCCATTGAACTACAAGGCCGCCACCAACTTCTGCTTATTTTCAGGAGCGCAAAAATAGAGATTTCGTCTTATCATTTGGTAAAAGTTATTACTAAAATATTCTTTCTCCTCTCTCCCGGCTATCTTTGCAGCCCAATTTTACAAACATGAAATTTTACAACCTGCTGATAAAATACCGTTTTTATTTAAGCCTGCTGGCTTTGCTGCTTGCAGTTATTATAAATATCACCGCCGGTTTTTGGCCGTCTTTTATTTTGTATTTGATTGCGGTTATTGGCTTAGCCAGTCACTTTTTTATAGGCCCGCTTCGCATGATACAGGAACCGATGGAACAGGGCAACATGGAAGAAGTGCAGAAAATAATGAACTCCATCTGGTTTCCCAACCTTTTGTACAAGCCCATCCGCTCTACCTACTACACACTGAAAGGTAATCTGGCAATGATGAACCAGGACTTTGATTCTGCAGAGAAACACATGAAAAAAAGCCTTGACCTCGGCTCACCCATGGCTGAGGCCGAAGGTGCAAACAAATTGCAGCTTGGTATGATGGCTTTACAAAAAGGTGATATGAAAACCGGGGAGAGTTATGTTCGCCAGGCCATTCGGGCAGGTATTGCCGATAAAGAAAGCCAGGCCGTTGCCTTTCTTAGCATGTGCCAGATCTTTATGAACAAAAGAGAATTCCGTGCTGCAAAAGACTATTTTAGAAAAGCGAAAGCATTGAAACCAACTACCAAGCAGGTTATTGACCAGATAAAGGAGATTGAAAAATACATTTCAAGAATGCCGGGATAGGGAGGGGAGTGGGGAGAAGTAAGTAGGGAGTAGGGAGAGTTAGGAGAAGTGAGTAGTGAGTTATTAGTTGTGAGTTGTGAATAGGGAGTTGTGAATGGTGAATGAATAACATTTGCATTTTACCATTTGCTATTGCTTCAATTCGCTTTGATAAAAGTATCCTATTTATTCTGCTGCTAAAACGGATTGCGACGCAACGATGATGCTACAGGGACAAATGCCGGTACCAAAAAAAGCTAAACGAAAAAAGCTATTTTGCTTCCATCACTGTTTTACCCATCTTTCCAAACTTCTCTTCAACTGCCTGAAACCTGAAATCAAATATTTTTTTCAACTGGCTTTCAACAAACAGTGCGTGGGCAATGTCGCCCAAAAACCAGAAAGGAATTTTATAATGCACAATGTCGGTCATTTGCACGCCGCCGCTTACTTCTGCAAAATGATGCTGGTGATGCCATAAACTGTACGGGCCAAACCGCTGTTCATCAATAAAATATTTGCCCTCGGCGACGTGTGTAATTTCAGTCATCCAATAAACAGGAATACCCAAGACCGGCTTCACAGTATATTCTATTATTTGACCCGCATACATCGTGTCGCCCTGGTATTTGCTTCTGATAACAAAACCCATGTTTGGCGGTGTAATATCTTTGAGGTTACCGGGTTTACTAAAAAAGTCCCACGCCTGTTGCAAGGTTATTGGAATAGTCTGAACGGTTTTGAGAGAATAAACTTTTGACATGCTTACTGCTTTCTTTACTAACGTTATCAAAATTGAAAGGTTTAGAAAAGTTTGCAGAATTGAATTGTGCTTATAAAAAATGTGTCTTTGTTAGCCAGCCCAATACCTTTATTGAGCATCGTTGTGTCACTCCCTTGTACCTACTGATTCAATATTCAACTTTCCCCTTCCTCGTACATCTCCTTCCTCCTGGCTTCCATCTTGCTACTTACTACTTACTACTCCCGACTCCAAACTCCCGACTCCACACTCTCTTCCTGCATTTCCTAAAAATCCCACAAATCATTTCAATACAATCCGGTGTCGGATAATTGCTGCTATGTTTGCATAGAACAAAGCATAATGAAAAGAATTTCTGCAGTATATTTTTACCTTACTATTTTCATCATCATCCTCATTATTGGCAATACAGGTTGCGCCAATATGATTCCTCCGGGCGGCGGCCCCAAGGATTCGCTTCCGCCGGTTTTGGTTGAAGCAGAACCTAAAGACTCGGTCATACATTTTACCGGCAACAGGATCACTTTAAATTTTGATGAGTTTGTAGAAATTCAAAACCAGTACGAAAATGTAATTGTTTCGCCTAACCCGGTAAGCCAGCCTATTATTAACAGCCACTTCAGAACGGTAACAATTAAGCTCAAAGATACTTTGGAGCCTAATACGACTTACTCCATTAATTTTGGCAATGCTTTAAAAGACATCAACGAAGGCAATATTGCCAGGGGCTTCACTTATGTTTTTTCAACAGGCCGCAAACTCGACTCCAATACAATATCAGGCAAAGTAATACTGGCCGAAACAGGAAAGATTGACTCAACCCTGATCGTTGTACTGCACAGAAAGCTGGATGACAGCGCAGTCGTAAAAGACAGGCCGAGATATGTAGCCAGGCTGGACGGAAAAGGAAACTTTACGTTTAGAAATTTAGCTGCCGGTACTTTTGCCATGTACGCAATACCAAACGACTATTCAAAACATTATGACGACTCTACCAAGCCCTTTGCTTTTGCAAGCGAGCCTATAAACTCTGCCGATAATAAGCCGGTTACTTTATATGCTTACCAGTTGCAAAGGATTGACACTCTTCCGCGAAAAACAAAAGCCCCGGCTGCGGCTGCAAAAGTCAAAGAAGACAAGCAGTTAAGATTTTTAACAAACCTAAGTTCGGGCAGGCAAGACCTTCTTAAAAATTTTGAAATTACCTTTAGTAAAAAGATAACCGTCTACGACAGCACAAAAGTTACACTTACTGACCAGGATTTTAAAGAGGTGAGAAATTATTCAATTGTGGCCGATACCGGTAAAACAAAATTTACTCTTTTATACAAATGGCCCGAGAATACACAGTACAACCTGATACTTGAAAAAACCGCCTTTGCAGACTCGGCTGGTGTTACTCTGTCAAAAAATGACACCATTAAGTTTGCCACAAAAAGAGCCGAAGATTATGGAAGCGTAAGACTTCGATTTAAAAACCTTGACCTGTCAAAAAACCCGGTGTTGCAGATTGTTCAAAGCGATAAGATCACCGACTCAATTCCTTTAAAACAAAGTGAATGGTACAGCAAGCTGTATGAGCCCGGCGAGTACGAGATACGCCTTTTGTATGATAACAATAAAAACGGAAAGTGGGATCCTGGCCATTTTTTCGGAAAACACGTTCAGCCCGAAATTGTCATATCACTTAATACTAAGTTGACTGTACGAGGCAACTGGGATAATGAAAAAGAAATAATACTTAAAAACTGAATCTATGAAAAGAATACTCTCAACCGTAATAAATACCGGTGCTGTTAACTTTTGGTTGTTGATTGTAAGGGTTGCTGTTGGCGCCCTTATGCTTACTCACGGCATGCCTAAGCTGCAAACTTTACTGGCAGGAGGACATATTGAGTTTGCAGATCCTTTCCACATTGGGGCAACTGCTTCACTTGCCTTAGCAATTTTTGCAGAGCTTTTCTGTTCTATCTTACTGATCTTAGGACTGGCGACGCGACTTGCAATGATCCCTTTAATCATAACCATGCTTGTGGCAATATTTTATGCACTGGCTCCATTACCTTTTGCCAAAAAAGAGCTGGCAGTAATGTATCTTCTCATTTATATTGGCTTTTTTATTTTAGGTGCGGGTAAATATTCTGTTGATAATTTAATCGGCGGAAAGGGGAAGCGGAGATAGACAGTTACGTGTTTCTTCAAGTCCCCCTTTGGGGGATTTAGGGGGCTATCAAAACCCTTATTGCCTCATGGTACTTTTCAAATCCAAATTCATTAATTGCCTTCTGCATTGCATGTGCAATTTGTTCTGTACACAGGTTTCCTATACTTCCTTCATGGGTATGGTTTAATGCAGTTGTATAGTCAAACTTTCCTTCTTCAATTTCTGCTCCTATTTTTTTATAAGCATCCCTGAAAGGTGTTCCCTGCAGTACAAGCTTGTTCACTTCTTCTACACTAAACAGGTATTTGTATTGTTCGTTGTTGAGTAAGTCATGCTTTACTTTCATGTTACTCATCATTAAATGCATCATGTCAATACAACTATTCAGCGTAACAAAAGCAGGAAACAAATATTCTTTCAGCAACTGAAAGTCGCGGTGATAACCGGAAGGAAGATTGGTTGTGAGTAAAGCAACATCATTAGGTAAGGCCTGCAACTGATTGCACTTTGCTCTTATCAGTTCAAATACATCCGGGTTCTTTTTATGCGGCATAATAGAAGAGCCCGTCGTCAGCTCATCGGGGAAAGAAATGAAGCCGAAGTTTTGGTTCATGTAAAGACAGCAATCCATGCTTAGCTTGTTGAGTGTAGCGGCTACATTACTGAGAGCCTGCGCAACAATCCTTTCACTTTTACCCCGGCTCATTTGCGCATATACCACATTGTAATTGAGATCATCAAAGCCCAGCAATTGCGTTGTATATGTCCGGTTTAAAGGAAATGAAGAGCCGTAACCGGCAGCAGAGCCAAGCGCATTTTTATTAACTACTTTATAAGCAGATTGTAAAGTAATCACATCATCAACAAGGCTCTCTGCATACGCCCCAAGCCATAAGCCAAAAGAGGATGGCATAGCAAGCTGTAAATGTGTATAACCCGGCAGCAGATGCTCTTTATATTCTTCGCTCTTTTGCTGCAGCAGTTGAAACAGAAGATAAATGTTTTGAACCAATTGTTCTATCGCACTTCTAAAAAATAATTTGAGATCAACCAATACCTGGTCGTTGCGGCTGCGGCCGCTATGTATTTTTTTCCCAACCTCACCTAACCGTTGTGTCAATAACAATTCAACCTGGGAATGAATGTCTTCAACATCATCCTGTAATGAGAAATTTCCTGCTTCAATTTCTTGATACAATTTTTTTAGTTCAGCAGATAAAACCGTCCAGTCTTCGGCTGTAAGCAAACCAATGCTTTCGAGCATTTTTATGTGGGCCAAAGAGCCCTGCACATCAAAAGGCGCCAGGAACAGATCCATTTCGCGATCGTTGCCAACGGTAAAAGTTTCTACTGCTTCAGAAGTGTTTGTATTTTTTTGCCAGAGTTTCATAAAAATTGCCTGTATCCGTTAGATGAGAAAAGTGAAATGACAGATGAGATCAAGGTGACAGATGATAGATGACGGATCAAGGTAACAAATGACAAGTGATAGATGACGGATGACAGAAAGGGGCTTAATTCATCTTATAAGGAACAACCATTTCAAAGGCAGGGATATTGACCTCGAAAGTAAGTTTGTTGTTCATGTTTTCCATTACATATTTCCCAAACATTTTGCCCATTTCGGTTTTAAGGTTGCAACCGCTCACATATTGAAACTGCTGACCAGCCTGCAGTAAAGGCTGCTGTCCTACAACGCCTTCTCCTTCCACCTCACGGTATTCTCCATTGCTGTCAAATATGTGCCAGTGCCTGCGATGCAGTTGCACAGGAAAGCTGTTATGGTTTTCGATGGTAATACGATAAGCAAACATAAACTCATTATTAACAGGGTTGCTGTAGTCGGGCTGATAAAAAGTCTCAATGCTTATTTGTACTCCCTCAGAAAGTTTCGATATCATGTGAGGCAGGTTTAAGTAAAAATAAAGAAAATTTAAAAAGGGATAAATACAATTTCTGTAAACATCTTAGAATATCTTAAAAAGATAATAAGTGAGCAAAAATGTTTTGTCAATTATGTTTACTTTTTATCTGTCATCTGTCATTTGTCTCTGTCGGTGAATATCAAATTGTCGGTTTTTATTGAAGTCAACAGCAAATCTTTGAGCGACTTCTGTTGTGTCACTCACTTGTACGGTATCTTTTCATGGAGCTTTTTCCGTTGCGACTTGGGTATGCACTTCTTACATTAGAGTGCATCCAAATTGTCGCTTAATTATGACGGGTAGAAAATTAACGACGATGTGGTAGATAAAATGTTAGGTTATGCAATGCTGTACCGCTCCTTCTCCGCGAGGAGAAGGAGACGGAGGATGAGGTCTTGCCGAACAACGAACAAACAGTAAAAGTAGCCCCGCCTGACGCGGGGACGATGTAAAATAGTAGTAATGCAGCCCGGCTCAAAAAAAACCGAATATTTTATTTGGCGTGAAGTCAGGCAATCTTCCAACCAACTGTCAACCTGATAATGCAGGATTGCTTTTCGCCTGCCAATTACAAACTATAGAACTTACAAAAGAACAACCCACAAAAGCCGCAACTCTCATCTTTCATCTGTCGTCCGTCGTCCGTCATCTGTCATCTCGCATCTGTCATCTCGCATCCATCACAGACTTACAACTTAACCCGCCTTTTTTGCTACCCAAACTATAAATTCATTTACTTTTACTCACAACAATACAAGACGCATGCTTCAATCTATGACTGGTTTTGGAAGGGCCGAACAGGCAGTTGGTGATAAAGTTTTTTTGGCAGAAGTAAAATCTTTAAACGGTAAACAGTTTGATCTAAGAATTACAATCCCTCAGTTGCTGAAACCATTTGAGTTTGATATAAGAAATATTCTGCAGGAAAAGCTGGTTAGGGGAAGCGTTGAATGTATTATTTTCATAAAACAAAATGGTTCGTCGCAACCTGTTACAATAAACAAAGAACTGGCGAAAGCATATTACCAGCCCATTGCAGAATTATCGCAGGAGTTGAATTTGAACCCGGGTGACGTACTGAGCGCATTGCTTAAACTTCCTGATGTAATTACACCCACAAACAATGTTTTGTCAGATGAAGACTGGAAAGGCTTTGAACAGGTTTTGCTAAGCGCCATCAACCAGCTAAAGGAGCACAGGGTTGACGAAGGCAAATCGCTTGAAGAGGAGCTTGCATTAAGAATTGAAAATATTACAACCCATGCAGAAAAGATCGCGGAGCTCGAACCATTGAGGCAGCGAAAAATAAAAGAAGGTTTAATTAAAACTTTGGAAGACAATGTGGGCAAAGAAAACTATGACTCCAACCGCCTCGAACAGGAACTGATATACTACATTGAAAAGATTGACATAACCGAAGAGCAGGTGCGATTGAAGAATCATTGCAATTACTTCAAAAGCATTTTGAAAGAAGCGGATGAAGGCAAAGGCAAAAAGCTGTCTTTCATAATGCAGGAAATAGGAAGGGAAATAAATACTACCGGTTCTAAAGCGTATGACTCCGAAATGCAGAAAAGCGTGGTGCTGATGAAAGATGAACTGGAAAAAGCAAAAGAACAGGTGCTGAATGTACTGTAGCCAAACCCCCCAAACCCCTGAAGAGGGCTTAAGAAAATACATAGTGTGAACAAGTTTTGTTTTGTAATACTAATGATGATTGCGCTGGCTTCGTGCCAGACAATTGATATTTATGAAAAGACCGCTTCTTTTCCTGCACATACCTGGAAGAGCGGCGAAAAACCTTCGTTTACTTTTGAGATAACCGATACCACATCGCTATATAATATCTTTCTTGTCTTACGCCACGAAGATGCGTATAACTACAACAATATCTGGGTTAATCTGATTGCGAAAGGACCTGCAGGCACTGATACTGTCAGGCGCGAATTTATTCTCGGCAACAACAGGCAGGGCTGGCTCGGCAGCGGAATGGATGATATTTTTGAACACCGTATTCCCTTCAACGACAAACCTGCTTCTCTGCACCAGGGCAAATATACTTTTACACTGCAGCAGGATATGCGCGAAGACCCGCTTGACCATATTTTAAATGCAGGCATAAGGGTTGAAAAGGTAAAATAATCATGAGCATTTTTACACCAAAGAAGCTTGCATCGATCACAATTGTTTACTGGTTTGTGCTGCTGTACATCATAGCTGCACTGGTTTACTGGTTTATTTCGCTGCAGCGTCAAAACGTGAAGATGTCGGATCTGTTGATGGATGAACTGAAACACGATGACCCTGGATATTATAAAAAAGCTTCCCAAATACTGGACGCTAAAAAGAGAAAAACAGCGCAATATATTGGTGAAGGAACCACGTTTTTAGCCTTGATATTAATTGGAGCCGTTTTCGTTTACCGCGCTACGCGAAGGCAGCTTACCCTTTCGCAGCAGCAGCAAAATTTTATGATGGCGGTTACACACGAACTGAAAACGCCCATTGCTGTCACCAGGCTTAATCTTGAAACACTGCAAAAAAGAAGGCTCGAAGAACAGCAGCAGCAAAAGCTGATAAACATTACCCTGCAGGAAGTAAACCGCTTAAATTCTTTATGCAACAATATCTTACTCGCTTCTCAGCTCGATGCTGGTGAGTATACCATGTCAAAGAATGAAGTGGATTTAAGTGAACTTGCAAAAAGAGTTTTTACTGATTTTAAAACACGGTATTCATCAAGGGCGCTCAGCGGAAGTTTTGAAAGTAACTTATTTGTAACGGGAGAAGAGCTGCTGTTAGAAATGCTGATGAGCAACATCATTGAAAATGCCGTTAAGTATTCACCTAAAAGTTCTCCTGTAAATATTACTTTGCACAAAGCAGGAAAGAATATTCATTTTACCGTAAAAGATGAGGGACCTGGTATAGCTGAAGCGGAAAGAATAAGAATTTTTGAAAAATTTTACCGGGTAGGAAATGAAGCTACCAGAACATCAAAAGGTACAGGACTGGGATTGTATTTATCTAAACAGATTGCCAAAGATCACAATGCAGAAATAACTATTCAAAACAATGATGCAAAAGGATCTGTTTTTACTGTTATCCTGCCCCAGCTCTAAAGGCGAAATAGAGCCTTGGCTTTGAAGAGAGGAGAGTTATACTGTATAAAACAATGCCATTAACTTAAGAATGTTGTACAGATAATTCGGGGTGTATAAGCTGCTATGAAAAGATTTGGTACAAGGGAGTGACACAACCGGAGCAGAAGAAAGAACAAATGCTTGTCCCCCCAAAAACTTAAGTTAATGACATTGCAGCGCAAGGGATAAAAAAGGTGAGTTGAAATTTTTTGGAACCGGGCAGAATTACTACTATAAGACAGCCGTTGCGTCGCACTCGTGTACTTTTCATTCTTTATTCAACAAGTTAAAGGTTCACTTGTATTCTTTAATAACTATACAAGAAAACCTTTAAAGAACAAAACAAATATGATCAGGCAACCAGGCAAAGCAAATATTTTATTGGTTGAGGATGAAGAAAACCTGCACGATGCACTTAAGCTAAATCTTGAGCTGGAGGGTTATGAGATAACATCGGCTTACGATGGCAATGAAGCTTTAAAGGCGGTGAAGGATGAATACTTCGATTTAATTATACTCGACGTTATGTTGCCGCATATAGATGGAATAACGGTGACAGAAACGATACGCATACAAAATAACGAAGTGCCGATACTGATATTAAGCGCTAAAAATACAAGTGCCGACAGGGTGCTGGGCTTAAAAAAAGGCGCAGATGATTATATGGTAAAACCCTTTAACCTCGAAGAACTTTTGCTGCGCGTAGATAAATTGATCCTAAAAAATAAAAAACTCAATGATAAAGAAACGATCGGCGATGCCTACGAATTTGGCAACAATACCATCGACTTCAAAGCGCAGGTTGCTACCACATGGAACAAAATGAATATCGAACTCAGCAGGAAAGAGTCTATGCTGCTAAAATTGCTGATAGAAAACCGGAATGAAGTAGTAACGCGTGAAAAAATTTTGCAGTCGGTTTGGGGTTACAATGTATTTCCTACAACAAGAACAATAGATAACTTCATTCTCAACTTCCGCAAATACTTCGAGAAAGACAGCCGCAACCCGCAATTCTTTCATTCAGTAAGAGGCGTCGGTTATAAATACACAGAGTAAATACATGTTACTTTTCTTAAGCCCCTTTAGGGGTTGGGGTAGTAGTCTCAAGCTTACTCAACACTTCAATAGCTACAAGCCGGTGTTGCATAGCTTCTTCAATTGTATAAACCGGCGTGTACATGCCTACACTGCAGTCATCGAGTAAACCTTTTAGCTTTTGTAATGTATCAGCCTGTTCAGGATGATTCGCTATATAAAATGGTAACTGGCCAGCTTCTAAGCCAAACTTGCTCTGCAAGTAAGCATAAAGGTTTTTGCAAAGCAGTTTATAAAAAAGTGAAATGTCAACGCCAGGCTGCAGTTCCCTTATATTGAAAAGATATTGCGACGAGTCAGGTTGCAACACTTCTACCGGCTTGTTTTCGGGCAGCGGTACTTTGTTAACGGGTTGTGATTGAGTCTTTGTTTTTCCATTAACCCATACCAGGCCTATTATCACAGCTACAACAACTGCTCCCAGTAAAATATATAACCGTTCCCGAAAGCTGGCGTATTCATTTGTTTTATTTGAACTGCTGAAAAAACTTTTCCTTCCCTGTGCTACCCTCAATAGAAGTCCTGATGTTGATTTAGTAATGTACTTATTTGCATTTGCATCAAAATAGGTAAACTGTACTGCAGGGATCGTGTAATCGCCTTTTTTATCTACAACGAATGGAATTGAGAAAGTTTTTTTTGATTTTACAGGAAAGTAATTTTTATCATCTTCCCCACCCTGGATGGCCTCAAAAGCTTCAATACCTTTTGGCCATTGTATTACCGGCATTTTTACATCCTGCAGGTTCCCCTCTCCCTGTATGGTAAAAAATAGATGATTGGTATTATTAGTAGTTAATCCTTCATCCCCTACCGACAGTTTCACATTAAAATTTCCCACAGCGCCGCTGAACTCAGCATTGCCTACAGCTGGAAGAGGCGGCAACGGCTTTACATCAATAAAGTCGGGTTTATTCTGCAGAGTTACTAACTGTTCTTCAACGGGCAATGGCGGAGAACCATAATACAAATCCCTGTAACTAAGATGGCTGCCATCATAAAACGACACACGGTTTTCAACGCTTGTTGCAGGCAATTCAACCTTTCCCGCCTCCAGCGGAAACAGTTCTACTTTCCTTATAACAAAAACATTGTATTCTGTTCCGTTGATTTTTTCTACGTGCGCCTCCTGCTGATCGTTGGTTAGTTCTATTACTGTGCATCCGCTAAACTGCGGCTGTTTTATCACTTTCGATTTTGAACGCAGCCTTGTGCAAAGTTTATATGTGGCAAGAATGGGCTCACCTACATAACAGCTATGTTTATTTACCTCAAGTCTTACAACAATATTGTTTTTTATTTTATCAATTGCTTTCTCGCCTTTTTTCAAATATTGGTTTGCAGGCACCTGGTCTTCAAAAGGCAATTGATCAAATAAGGATGTTTGCGGATTTTGAGCCGGAGGTGCGCTTCCCTGTATATGCGCTGTATTTTTTACAAGAATATTTACACCATTGCTTCTTTGAGGCTTATTGTTAATTAAAGCCGTTGCACCGGGTATCGTAAGAGAGCCAACCTGGTTTGGTTGAAGCATTACCGAGTAAACAACCTGTTGCTTAACAACATTACCCGTTTGCATAGTGCTGCTGCTCAAATTAGGGCCCGACACAACCGTCCAGTTATTAAAACGAGGGAGAACAAACTGGTCAACTGCCGCATCTTCTGCCACATATTCAATTTGCACAACATCATTTTTACCGATGGTGGTAGCGGAAGCTTTTGCAACAAAAGATTGTGCAAAAGACGTTTTAATTATAGTCAGCAGTAATAAAAATAAATATCCTTTCAATATTTCTTAAAATGGTTACAGCAAATGTAACATATACCTAAAAAGGAAGCAGTAAACGGCGGGTTAACCGGTCGTTAAAAAAACATTTGTAAGAAGGACGTTTGCAGTCAAGTATTTTTTATAGGCTGTGCAAGAGATAAAAAAGTAAGTAGATTTTGAGCCGATTTGAATTACTACTATGAGACTATTGTTGCAATCATGGATTTGTCGTTTTCTTTTCTTCCGGTGGAAGGAAAGAAAAGGATCACTCGTGTACTTTTCATTCTTTATTCGACAAGACATGGAGTCGTTACTTTATCCCTTGACAACTATAAAGACGTTCCTTCGGTAGGTGTTGCTATCAATGACCATTGAACATCGAGAATTGAGCATAAACCGTTATTGCGAGGAACGAAGCAATCTGCTCTTGAATAGGAATGCTTTTTTTGATGGAGTCGTTCCTCCTGCCAATGAAAGATTTAAGCAGCAAGTGTGATATAATGCTTGTGTGAGTAATAATTTGTAATAAAAGCCTGCAGGGCTGACATTATGGTAGATTCAGAATTACCTTTTAATAATATTACAAGCTCCATAGGAGCGGCATTATAAAAGATAAGGGTAACCAGTGCTAATAATAATGCCGCTCCTACGGAGCTTTAGTTGCGGTGTATCTTATATCTCTACCATAATACCAGCCCGCTGGGCTTAACTGCCAAAAATACTTTGCTTATACGCTGTCATCTTCAAAGAACTTTTTTGGAACCAAAAATTAACAACTCGCAATGACGAGCTTAACCTTAAATCAACGACAATGATTGAGCATTTGAATACTTTTTCCCTTAAAGACGTTGGGTTAATTGCCTGAAAGTATTTTCCTGATAGCTGCTGCTTTTAAAAGGCATTCTTCATATTCACTTTCCGGGTCGCTTTCGAAAGTAATTGCTCCGCCGACCTGGTAGCTTACATACTTATTTGCCTCGTTGTACAGTATACTTCGAATGACGACGTTAAAATCAAAATCTTTCTCCGGTGTTATATAACCAACTGTACCGGAATATATGCCGCGTTTTGTAGTTTCATATTTTTCTATCAGTTGCATTACCCGTTTCTTTGGCGCTCCTGTCATGCTTCCCATTGGGAAAGTGGCTTTTATAATATCGCCAAATGAGGCTGCAGGTTGCAGCGTTCCTTTAACCGTAGATATAAGATGGTGTACACCGGGAAAAGTGTATACCTCGCACAATTCCTGCATACATACCGACCCTTCGCTGCATATCCTGCTAAGATCATTTCTTACAAGGTCAACTACGATGATGTTTTCTTTCCTGTCTTTTTTACTTCTCAATAAGGCTTGTTTGATTTGTTCATCTTCACTTTCATTTGTACCTCGCTTTGCCGTTCCTTTTATGGGTTGCGACATAATTTCATTTCCCTGTTTTTTCAGGTAACGTTCGGGGCTTGCGCAAAGCAAATAAGAATCGTGGTGCTTGTAAAAAGCGCTGAATGGATTAGGAGAAATGCCTGTCAAAAGTTGATAAACGGCTATCGGTGAAATTGTAACATTCTCAGCATAAAACTCCTGGCAGTAATTGATTTCATAACATTCCCCTTGTAAAATGTGCTGCTGCAGATGCTGAACGTTTCGGAGGTATTCTTCCCTGCTGACGCGCGATTTTATCTGTATGTTTTGTACTGTATTTTGAAGGATTTGCTGCAGGTTTATTTCTCTTAAAATCTCTTCAGCGTTAGGTTGCATTGTACCAATAGTAAGTTCATTTTTTTTGAGGATACAAACAGTTTCGGGTACAAATAAAAAAGCATCAGGAAAGCGAATGTTATCGCTATTGTTTGAATAAAGATTTTCAATATGATTTTTGATGTCATAATTAAAGTGACCAAAGATCCAGTCGTCGTTTGCATGTACAAAAGAGGAAAGAGCCGGGAAGAAGTTTTCCTGTACAGCAAATTGCTGAATGCATCCTGCAGCGGCAAGACATTCATATTCAGAATAAGTAGAATTGTATTGATGATTATCTAAAAAAGAAGCAACAGTATGTTTTGCTGTCCAGTAAAGTAGTTTCAGTTTAAAGAGATGAACGTCTTCTATTTGAAAGTTATAATATCGTCTCCTCATCTCTGTTTTTTGCTTTGAGTATATCTGTACTTCCTACAGCTTTATCACTTTAGCTGCTTTAAATGTGCCGTTTGGTTGTATAAACATCATCTCTGTTACTTCGCCTTTTGTATTGCTTGTAAACTGAACACTGTAACCGCTAATTATTTTCAAATTGAATTTGTCCTTGTCGGTAGGTACGAGTTCGTACTCGGGCTGACCCGGAACAAATACGTACAACGTGTTTTCTCCTTTAATATACACTTTTACGGTTGTGCCGCTAAGCATGTAATCGCCTGTATACTTTTGCAAGCTGTCTTTAGATACCACTTTTGCTTTCGCCCCTTTGGTAAACACAATAGGCTTTACCGGGCCTTCAAGCGGTATAGTTGCGCTTGTGATATTACCGCTTTCATCCATCCTGAACATAATTTTAATGCTGCCCGTATTGTTGGTATCATTTTCCTGCATATCGTCTTTGTCTAACAAGTCAAAGACATCATAATGGTAATGACGCAGCCATAATTTATTGTTGGGAGTCAGCATAAAAAGAGAATCACTCTTTAACTGCAGTTCAAAACTTTCTTTGCCTGCAGAAGTAAACACGCCGGTATAATCGTTAAGCGGGTGTGAGGTTTTAGTACCTGTTTTACGGTTAGACGTTACCGTTTTCATTGCTTCTTTCGCTTTGGCATTTCCTGCTGTATCTGCACTGTACAAGGTAGTTTCCCAGTCTCTGTAGGTAAGTCCAAGCATTCTGTCAGCAATCAAATTCCTAATCGTTCCCGGAACCTGGGATCCGTTCTGGTTGCACAATACTACAATACCAATGCTGTCTGAAGGAAAAAAGCAGGTGCTGGCGCTAAACCCGTCTATATTGCCGCCATGCTCTACTCTGTAATGTCCGCGGTAGCTTGAAAGAAACCATCCAAATCCATAATTAGCCATGTGCATATCTGCCCTGTCTTTTAAAGGCAGTCCTGCATCTATCACCATTTGTGAGCTAATGGCTTCAGTAACAAATTGAGATGGCAATATCTCTTTTCCCTGGTACTTGCCACCGTTAATCCAAAGCATCAGCCATTTAGCCATATCACTTACGCTGCTGTTAATACTTCCCGCAGGCGCCATGCCGCTGATATCATAATAATCCGTTTTATTGATAATGCTGTCGTGTTTTACATTATAGCCAACAGCTATATCCTTATTTTTTATCCATTCGGCAAGCGATACATTTGAATTGTTCATGGCCAGAGGCTGAAATAACTTTTCACGAATGTTATCTTCCCAGCTTTTACCGATAAGCTTTTCGACCACCAGCCCCTGCAGCATAAACATAAAATTATTGTATTGCCATTTTTGCCTTAAGGGTTCGGATGGTTCCATATACTGAAGGCGCTGCATAAGCGTATCTCTTGAGCGCGAAGGAAAAAAGTACCATGAATAATCATATCTTGAAACACCGGTGCGGTGACACATCATATCCCTCAGCGTGACATTATTGTTCATGTCATTGTTATAAAAAGTAAGAGCGGGCAGATAAGTACGTACGGGTTTATCCAGTTCGACTTTACCGTCTTTGTTTAATAAACCAATGAGCGATGCGGTAAACGCCTTTGTACAGGAGCCAATAGCGAACAAAGTATTGTCGGTAACCGGTGTTTTAGTCTCCCAATCTTTATAACCAAAACCTTTAGAATAGATGACTTTATCTTTTTCAACCACTGCTATGGCAAAGCCCGCAGCCTTCCGGTCCTTTAGTACCCGTGCAAAGGCAGTATCTAAGCCAGCAAAGCGATGATTGATAGCAGCCTTTTGTTTTTGTGCAAAGCATGTAAGAGTAAGCATGCAGCATATAATCGCAGCTATTGTTTTCATAAAAGTTGAAATTAAATGAATGGTTTTGGTGTAGAGCTAAGATAGCTGATTATACATCATAATAGAATTATCTACTCAGAAGCTGTTCTAAATTTGAATTTTTGGAGACCGGCATTTGTATTTCATGGGGAGCATCCGTTGCGACGCTCCGTTCAACTACTCATTTTCATGGAATCTTCCGGCTTTTATATTAAAGTCTAAATTTAGTTTAGACAGCTTCTTATGTCGAAGCGGGGTCTTCACCGCAAAGCTGGTGTGTAAGGATGAGACCTCCGAAAAGTTCGGGGCAAAGCTCCGCGCTGCCCACATGCCTGGGTGCCTTGCCCCAGTCAAAAGACTCTTAAAGGAGAGCGCAGCAGGACATGGAAAAAGCTAAATGGAAGTATAAAAAGATGAACGTAATGCGACGCAACGATGCCGAATGATAAACAATTGCCGGTTCCAAAAAAAGGTTCTAAAAACTATATTGCAACTGCGCCTCTGCAGGCTCTACCCATGCATCGCTTTCTTTTAACAGCAGGATGAGTTCTGATACTGCAATGTCGCTGTCAACATTTCGCTTTACCACTTCTTTGCCGCGATACAATGTTATTTTGCCAATGCCACTGCCAACATAACCAAAATCTGCATCGGCCATCTCACCCGGGCCATTTACAATACAACCCATGATAGCGATCTTTACACCCTTGAGATGATTGGTAACAGCGCGGATCTTAGCGGTAGTTTCCTGCAAATCAAAAAGAGTACGGCCGCACGAAGGGCACGAGATATACTCTGTTTTGGATATGCGGGTACGGGTAGCCTGCAAAATGGTAAAAGCCGTTGAATTGATGAATTGTTCTATCGTTGAATTTTTGAGATAGTTACGGCCAGAAGCATTGGTGACTGCAGAATTATTGTAAGCATTGCTGGTCATGCCGAGGCAAATACCGTCGCCAAAACCATCGAGCAACAAAGCGCCGCATTCTGTTGCATAGTGAATGAGGTGTTCATCTGCAGTTTGCCAGTAGCTGTCGCAGATAATAATGGCAGGATTATAAACATTTCTTTGCAACAGCTCGATAAACATCCTGCGCACGGCGGGCATAGCGTGGATATTGGTGCTGCTTACACAAAGAACAACTGTTTTATCATTTGCGAGTGCATCGAGGTAAGTAAAGTCATTGACAGAAGTATCATCGCTAAAGCAGTCAATCATTACAAAATTGAGATGGCTTTTAGTGTTTGCCTTTACATAACCACTATCCTGGAAAATGGGAAAATACTTCGCCTTATCTTCTGCCTCCATCCATGCTGCCGGGTACACAATTACTTTCAAAGTTCCGGGTAAAGCGAATGGTAAAATTTGATTGCCGGTAAAAACATAATCGGCAGCAGCATCGCCGATCGACCATTTATCAGTTGACTCATTATAAGTATAGCCAATGCTTTGAAGGTCTCTTTCTGTAATGTTTTCTATTTTGCTGAGGTCTGCAACCACGACCGGTACATGCTTTTCACCAATATTATCTACTGCAAACGTTTCTCTTCTTCTGTAAGTAAAAGGGTTGTAGAAAGCCTCCCCACCCCCCAAAGGGGGAGTCTTTGAATCCCCCCTTCGGGGGGTGGGGGGGCTGTATCTTTTTACCAGATCACGGCAAACGGGTATTTCAAATTCGGGGTCTTCGGTCAGGCTTACACGAATGGTATCGCCAATTCCATCTTCGAGCAATGTACCGATACCGGCGGCGCTTTTGACTCTACCGTCTTCGCCGTCGCCTGCTTCGGTTACGCCGAGGTGCAACGGGTAGCACTCGTTAAACTCCTGCATCATCTGCTGTATCAACAAGCGGTAGGCCTGCACCATCACCTGCGGATTGCTGCTCTTCATGCTAAGGATAATGCTGTGATAGCTTTCGGCACGGGCAATACGTAAAAACTCCATTGCACTTTCAACCATTCCCATGGGCGTATCGCCATAACGGCTCATGATGCGGTCGCTTAAGCTGCCGTGATTGGTGCCAATGCGCATAGCAGTGCCATACTCTCTGCATATTTTTACAAGCGGAGTAAACCGTTCCCGTATCCTGTCTATTTCCTCATTGTATTCTGCGTCGGTATAGTCGATAAACTCAAACTTCTTCTTATCGACATAATTGCCCGGATTTACCCGAACCTTCTC
Source organism: uncultured Segetibacter sp. (assembly GCA_964251885.1). GTDB lineage: Bacteria > Bacteroidota > Bacteroidia > Chitinophagales > Chitinophagaceae > Segetibacter. The sequence goes on from CAXUMK010000014.1 coordinate 27,507, forward strand.
AATTATCCTGGCGGCAATTTCTGCAGCGTTGGGAGTAAAATGTATGTCTGCAATGATCGGAGTACGGTACCCTCTTCTTCTCAGTTCCTCTTTTATATTGCGCAGGTTTTCTGCTTCTTTTTTACTTGGGGCTGTAATGCGGATCAATTCTGCACCAGCTTCTATGCAACGGATACTTTGCTCAACAGTAGCCAGCGTATCCATAGTATCGGTTGTCGTCATCGTCTGAAGACGGATAGGATGATTGTTTCCTAAGAGTAAATCGCCCACCTTCACTTCACGTGTGGCTAATCTTTTATATTCGGTAAGTGAGTTGCAGTAAAGTTGCATGGTGGTAATAGTTCTAATTGCCTTCGGCAGCGCAAAAATAACGAACTATTACCTGAAGAACCGTTTTGCTGTATTAACAGTAACTTAAGTAAATGCTATAATTGCTACCAGTCTTTCCCATTGGGAGGAAGGATGTTGTTTTTTTTCTGAAGGTCTTGCTGCAGCTTTTTTTCATCCTGCCTTAAATTGCTTAACATTTGCTCTGCCTGTTTTTGATTGAGCTTGCTTTTGTTCTGCTGCTGATCGTTATTGTTTTGATTCTTTTGCTTGTCCTTCTTCTTATCCTGTTTTGGCTGCGGTTGGGGAGGTTGTTTTTTTAATTCATTTAAAGCTTTTTGCAGGTTTTGTCTTGCTTCTTCATCTGCCGGATTTAATCTCAGTGTTTGCTTGTATGCATCAATACTTTCAGGCAGTTTTTTCTCCCTCGTCAGTGCAACTCCTTTATTATAAACTGCCCTCGATTTGTCTTTCGCACCTGTTGCATTTTCAGCAGCATTGTCATATACTTTCTGCGCCTCTTCCATTTTCCTGTTTTTATACAGCGCATTGCCAAGGTTATACAAAGCCTTTGCATTTTTAGGATTTATTTCTGCGGCTTTCTGGTATTCATCTGCAGCCTGGTCATATTGCTGCTTTTTATACAGTTCATTACCCTTTAATACCAGGGGTTTATCTTCCTGGCAATTTGCTGCTGCGGCAATACAAAAAAACGATATTGTAAAAATTATTTTCCCCATGAAAACCATTTCATTTTTCTTTCAGGAATAATTGTTTCGAGCAAAAGCAAAATAAACGCGGCTAACAAAAACCATTGAAAATAAGAGTTGTAGATCTTAATGCCGGTTCCGCCAATTTGCTTCTTTTCCATCTGGTCAACAGATGCTGCAACCTGGTCTGCTACTTCATTTGCATTGGTAAACAAATGATATTCGCCACCGGTTTGTGCGGCTATTGACTGCAAATCCTTTTCATTGAGTTTCGACACAACCGTATTGCCGTTCTCATCTTTCTTAAAGTCATTTGAACCTGGATCAAAAATGGGTGCACCTTCCGGTGAACCAATGCCGATCGTATATACCACTACTCCGTTATCCTGCAGTTCTTTTACTGCATCCTCTGCTTTTTCATCATGATCTTCGCCATCCGAAATAAGTATAATCGCCTTGTATTTCTTTTCTTTTGTGTCTAATGATGTATTGCACAGCCGCAACGCATCTCCAATGACTGTTCCCTGTCGTGGTACGGCATCGGTGCTTGCATTAGAGACGTACAATTTAGCAGCAGCCAGGTCAGTCGTTAAAGGCATCTGCAGAAACGCCTCTCCTGCAAAAACAACCATTCCCATGCGGTTGTTGCCCATTTTATCTATAATGCGGTTTAGCACCTGCTTTGCTCTTTCAAGCCGGTTTGGCTTTATATCCTGCGCCATCATGCTGTTGCTAACGTCCAGTGCAACCATCACATCTACGCCCGACTGGTTTCCTGTGGTGCCTGCGGCAGGCGTTCTTATGTTTGCTGCACCAATTATACACAACGTAAGAGCAGCAAGAACGAGCCAGAATTTATAGTTGAAATATTTGGGCGAATAATCAGAAGTGAGGGCGTTGACTAATTCTTCATCGCCAATCTGCTTCTTTACTTTCTTTTTCCATCTTAATACAAATATGAATAAAAGACACAGCGGAATAAGGACAAGAAGCCCCAGTAAAAAGGATGTATTTTGAAATTCTAACATTAAGATAAGTAAGCTTATGCTGCAAGCTAATGCAGTTGTGTGCTAAGGAAAACAAAAAATGAACCAATTACATTCTTCCTTTCAGATAACCGAGGTGACTTAATATACCTTTCAGAATATTGATTCTTGCAGTGGCAATGTCTAAATCGTGTGCTCCATCCATGTTTAAAGCAAAGAAATAGGGATGCTGGTTTTCTGTCACCCAGCCTACCACCCAGCCCAGTGCGTTTCCATTTTCGCGAAAACCCCAGCCGGTTTTATATGCTAAAGTATAATTGGCATTTTTTTCCATCGCCATTACGTCTTTCACTATCCGCATACTTCTTTTCTGAAAAGGCAATTGGTCAGAATATAGTTTTTTTACAAGACCTAATTGTTCGTCGGCTGTTACTTTAATTGAGTTATCGAGCCAAAAAGTATCTATCTTATTAATTTTGGCTTTCCCGTATCTTGAACCGTAACCTAAGCTATCGAGCCAGAACTGCATGGTGTCTTTACCAATCCGCCGTGCCACTTCCTGGTAGTAAGGCACAGCCGATGCTTTAAAAGCCTCCTGCATGGTCAGGTCTTTATCCCATTCAGGACGTCTTGTAATTCCGTCCCAGGGTATTACCATTTTCTCGTCTCTTATCCTGCCCGTCTCGAGGCCGATGAGCGAATTGACGATCTTAAACGTAGATGCGGGCAGGTAAGCGCTGTCTTTAAAACGGCTTAAATTATAAATGGTAAAGTCTCCTGTGCCATTGTTAAATATCCCAAAAGTGCCTTGCGTATGATTGTCAGAAAAAAACTTCTCAAGACTATTATCAACCGTCACGTTGTTAGGACTGCAAGCAACAAGGCTGATGGCAACCGCCAGTAAAAAAAACACTTTTCTCATTCAAAATTTTTGCGAAGATAGAGTATAAGATGAGTGCATTCTATGGTCGCTTTTGCGGTTTCCCTTTTGTAAGTTCTACCGCTCGTCATTGCGAGGAACAGCCTGTCCCGCAACAAAAGCGGGAAAGCAATCCCCTGCGCAATCAGGTTGGCAGTTAGCCGGGAGATTGCTTCGCAAAGTTAAGCAAGGCTGCCAATGACACATTTAATAATCCAGTTAGAAAGAGATCAAGGTTAAATCTTACTGCGCTGTAGGCGCTACCTGTTTGTATTCAACAGTCTTTGGAAGAAGAGGTAGCCGCTACGCGGCATTTAAAGGCTTTGCAATAATTATTTCTACAAACAGGAAGCTCCAATGGAGCTTGGTTCAGTAAAAGGTTACAGTTTAGAGTAAGCCGTTTTTGTAGAAAGGAAAGTATAAAAGTGCTTTTAGCATTCAATTTTTGATATGTCATCTTCAGAGAACTTGTTGGAAACCAAAAATTAATTACTCGCAGTGACACAACTATGAAATGCACCCACATCTGTCTGTGAAGCAGTGGAGAACTTTGTTTTACTGTTTTTGGTACAAACAATTGTTTTTCATGGCATCTTCTGTTGCGACGCATTTCGTTCATCGGTAAAACTTTGTGCATCTTTATTTATGAAGTATAAATCCGTTTGTATCAAGATGTGCCACACCTTCAAGGTGTGGCACATCTGTCTTCGTTACTTTATAAGACTTATCCGGTTCATTTTCTTTAGACAGCAATCATTACCTATCAGACTAAAGCCACCATAAAAGAAACCGTACAAGTGAGTGACACAACCGGAGATGAATAAAGAATAAATGCCGGTTCCCAAAAGAAATACATTTCAGGTATATCACCAGCAACTGTAGCGGAATTTAGTGCAATTAATAGTACTTGCTTTTCGTAATGTCTTTTTTGTAAGGATAAATGCTTAAGAGTATGAAATAATTATCTTCGAGAGTAAAGAATATCACATTTTTTTATCCAGCTTATACATATAAACTTCTGACTGAGAAGTTGGATGAGCCACAGAAGGCATAACAGTAAGCTTTTCTAACCTTTTATAAGTATAAAAAATAAATTTTTCAGCAGATTGTATAGACCAGTTCCTTTTAAGGTATAGTACAATCGCTTTCAAATCATCCTCAGCTTCAGCCGTCCATACTAATTCGTAAGCCATTGTTCTATCTTTTGCTTCATCTGACTATGAGTAATGTAATTTCCCTTTTTATAGTCATCTAAAGCACGGGTAATCTTACTTTGTAATTCAATCGGCAAACTGCTTACAGAAATATTTTCTACGGCTTCATCAGGATGCAACAATTCATAAACCTCTTCAATCAGTTGCTCATCATTCGTTGATTGAAGTGCCTGAATGATCTCTCTCTTTTTATCTGTTGTATTCATATATCCTTTTTGATGTTTGAAATTACTCAACATTTTTTCATTTTCATTTTTCAATTCTCTTTCAACTTTTTGGTGTTCCTTTTAGCAATACCAGTGAAGGGATCATTGCCTGCAACTAAATTTTATTAAAGCGCATTAAGCCCTTTTATCATTTTCGATTGCCTTAACTTGTGCTGCATATTTTTAAGCCCGCGAACAATGAAATTACTGCTACCCATTTTTTACTTTTTACTTTTTACTTCGGCTTCTTTCGCCCAGCATACCAGCAGCTTGACTGCTGACAAGTGGGTCGACAGTGTTTTTCATTCGCTGAGAAAAAAACAAAAGATAGCGCAGTTGATGGTTATTCGGGCACATAGCAACCTGAGGCAAGACCATGTAGAGTCTGTTACCAACCTGATTAAAAAATACAAGGTTGGCGGTTTGTGCTTTTTCCAGGGCGGGCCCGAAAGACAGGCAAACCTTACCAATTTTTATCAGTCGATTGCCAAGACGCCGCTTCTGATAACCATAGACGCAGAATGGGGTGTAGGTATGCGCCTCGACAGTGTCATCAGTTTTCCGAGGCAAATGATGATAGGAGCCGTTTCTGATGCTCAACTGGTTTATACATTTGGCCGTGCCGTAGGTGAGCAATGCAAGAGGCTGGGCATACAGGTTGATTTTGCCCCGGTCGTTGATATCAATAACAATCCCAATAACCCTGTGATAAACGACCGCAGCTTTGGAGAGGATAAATACAAAGTCTCGCTGTTTGGCGTGCAATACATGAAAGGCCTGCAGGATGCCGGAGTAATGGCTTGCGCAAAACATTTTCCCGGTCATGGCGACGTAAGTGTAGACTCTCACCTCGACCTGCCGTTAATTAACAAAAGCCGCTCACAGCTTGACTCACTCGAGCTGTACCCTTTTCGTGAAATGATAAAAGAAGGCGTTGGCAGTGTGATGATTGCACATTTGTACATTCCGGCTATTGATACGACTGCTAACCAGGCTACCTCTCTTTCGTACAAAAATGTGACGGGTCTTTTGCGAAACGAACTGGGTTTTAAAGGTCTTACTTTTACCGATGCACTTGAGATGAAAGGAGTAACAAAATATTACCCGGCAGGTAGCGCATCTGTTCAGTCGCTGATTGCGGGAAACGATCTGTTATGTTTGCCCGAAGATATTCCCGGCAGCATAAAAAAAATCAGGAAGGCCATCAGGAAACATTTGATAGAAAAAGCAGACTTTGAGGCAAGAGTTAAAAAAGTGCTTCTTGCAAAATATACTCTTGGATTGAATAAGTTAGACAGCATTAAAACAGGCAATATTGTAAGTGATCTGAATGCACATACAAACGAAATAAAAACGATGATTGCACAAAATGCAATTACTCTTTTAAAACTGGCAAACAAAGATATTTTACCTCTTCATGCAAACAAAAGAGTTGCCTATCTTGGTATTGGTACAGATAAAGCCAATGCTTTTGCTGAGCGTTTGCACCAGAATTACAACGCAGATGTTTATTCATTTAATTATAAAGAAGACTCTTCTGCTGCGGTAACCTTAATGGCGAAGCTGAAAGACAAATACGAAGTGGTTGTGATAGGAATACATAATTACAGCCGCAGGCCAGCAAATCAATATGGTATTTCAGCCGCAGCTTATGCGCTTGTAAACCAGGTACAGTCTCAAATGCCTGCTGTAACTTTTGTTTTCGGAAATCCGTATGCTATTAAAAACATCGCTTCATCTGCAGCCAACCTGGTTGCCTGTTACGAAGACGATGATATTACACAGCAAGCTGCAGCAGATATTTTATCGGGTAAAATTACTCCTAAAGGAAAATTGCCGGTGACAGTAAGCGAAGAACTTCACTATGGAGCCGGAATAATTGAAAACAATGCTTTTCCTCATGTTAGCCCTGAAAGTGTCGGGCTTCAATCTTCGGTGCTTGATCACATAGATTCAATCGCAAACGATGCCATTGCAAAACATGCCACACCGGGATGCGTGGTGCTGGTAGCTAAGGACGGCAAGATAGCTTTTCAAAGGTCTTATGGATTTACCAATTACGACAGTATTCAGCCCGTAAACAACGACATGATATACGACCTTGCTTCGGTTACCAAAGTATCGGCCACAACAGTTTCTGTTATGAAGTTGTACGAAGAAGGTAAACTGGATATCGACAAAACGTTGGGCGATTATCTTCGCTGGGTAAAAGGAAGCAATAAAGAGCATTTGGTTTTAAGAAACCTATTGCTGCACCAGGCAGGGCTTGTGGCCTTTATTCCTTTTTATAAAGAAACGAATGATAAAAACGGTCACCCTTTGCCAACGATATACAGCCGGGTAAAGACAGATACATTTTCTGTAAGAGTGGCTGACAGTTTATACATGCGCAGCGATTATCGCGATACCATGTACAGCCGCATTCTCACCAGTAAATTGGCTGCGTCAAATGAATACATCTATAGTGACAATGATTTCATTTTTATGGGAAAAGTGGTGGAAGCCATCACAGGAAGACCCCTGGAAGAGTATGTAAAAGAGACCTTTTACGTTCCGCTTCAAATGACCACTACCTCTTTTAAGCCGAGAAACTTTTTCCCGCTAAATATGATTGCTCCTACAGAATTTGATAAAACCTGGAGGCAACAACTTTTGAGGGGAGACGTTCACGATCCCGGAGCAGCTATGTTTGGCGGAGTAGCGGGACATGCAGGCTTATTCAGCAATGCTTATGACCTGGCAAAGCTGTACCAGATGCTGTTAAATGGTGGTGAAGCGGATGGTGTCCGTTATTTGAAGAAGGAAACGATCGATAAGTTTACTGCCTATTCAAGTAATATCAGCCGGCGCGGTATAGGTTTCGACAAACCCGAAAAAGACAATGCAACGAGGAAAGACCCTTATCCAACTAAAAGCGCTCCACCGTCAACTTTCGGCCATACAGGCTTTACCGGAACATGCGTTTGGGCCGACCCCGACCATAACCTGCTGTATATATTTTTATCTAACAGGGTTACTCCCGACGGAGAAAATACGAAGCTTTTAAAATTGAATGTAAGGTCAAACATTCATGAGATCATTTACAAAGCGCTTGAAAAACCTAATGAGAAGAGTGTTACGGTTAAATAAGAATAGTGAAATGAAAGATGACAGTTGGTTGATGACGGATGACAGGAAAAGCAAAGATAAACAAGGCGTTGAAGGCAAAGTCTTTACATTATGGTTTTTATGGGACAGACATTTATTCTTTCTTCTGCTCCGGTTGTGTCACTCACTTGTACCGCATCTTTTCATAGCAGCTCATACCAGTGACTACTAAATGACTTATTGACTAAATGACCCAATGACTTCTTATGACTCCCTTGTACCGCATCTTTTCATAGCAGCTGATTATAACATGCATAATCTGTACAACATTCTTAAGTAGTAACATTGCCTTTGAAGGCTTAAAATAAACAAAGAAACCGCTGCTCTTCATTTTAAAATAATTTTTGCTGGTAGGTATTATCCCCTATTTTTGCAACCCCATTCCAAATAGGGATTTGGTAAATTCCTCCTTAGCTCAGTTGGTTAGAGCATCTGACTGTTAATCAGAGGGTCTCAGGTTCAAGTCCTGAAGGGGGAGCTGGATGATTAAGCGGTTATGAAGTCATAGCCGCTTTTTTGTTGGATGTAATTGTACGCAAAATTAAAATAAGCGTTTTTACATTCTAAGACATAGTATCTCAATCTCTCTTTGCAACCCGAAATCGACACACTAAACTATCACAATAAAAATTCTATTTGCAGTTATCTTGACTTTCATTGCAGGACTTTCGTTTGGACAAGCAATTGACAGTCTTAAATTAAGGACAGCGAAATCCGTGAAAAAATAACCAATCTCAAAAGCCCTCTTGACCGGCCTGGCAATTAATACAGAGTTGCGGTTTTTGTGTTGGCACAGTTGCAGTTTTTATGTTGGAAAAAATCATTTACTAAAAAGGTTGAATAAAAATAATATTGTAAATGAAAAAGTTAGTATTGAAAAAGTTTCGTACAATTGAGGTAATAAACGTGTTAGCGGCTATTTTATGTGGACACTTTGATTTATTGCAATTTCTCTATTGTTTGGCTGCTCATCGCCTGATAAAAAAACTCGTTTGACAAACACAAATCATTCTGACACCGCTTTTTTTATAAAGAAACTGACTCATGAGAATATTTATCTCCGTAAGTTAACTAAACTGTATGCAATTGGTGACTTTGACGGTGATGGTAAGAAAGATACAGTGTACCAACACAACTTTTCCAAGCTCCATCACACTGAAATCGATAGTTCTGCTGACCCTTTTCAAAATGAATTGGACATTGTGAGCAAATGGTTTTATGACCAACAATCGGACGTGTTTCTTACAATTAATAAAAGACATCAGGACACTTTACACTTAGGAACTGCACAAGGACTTTATTGTTTACTAAATGTGGGAGACAATAATTTAGACGGGAAAGATGAAATTGCTTTCGTCACTGACTATTGTGACTTTAGCCAACTAAACAGTTGCGGTGTCTACTCTTTATGTGGTGGTAAATGGAAACAACTTTTCAACTTTCAAATTCATGAAGATGCTTTTAGTTTTACTTCCGATTCAATGCCGACGTTTACAAACATTCGTGGATACTTAGAAAAGAAAGATGGCAAATGGTTTTACCTCGACTATTACCGGAACTTTATTGAAGGCGACCTGAAAGTCGAAAAAAATGTTAAAGCTAAAACTTCCTAAGTGCGATTAAACAGCCGCTAACATTAAGTGGAGTAGACGAAAAGCCCAAAAATTAAACAGTTAGTTAGAAATAATTACTCCAGTTTGAAGCAATTGCTTATAAAGTTCAGGATTTAATTCTTTTAGTTCATTGAATTTTTTTCGTTGAGCAAGTATTTGTTTTTCCGCTTCAGTATTTCTATTAATTTTATTTTTCCAGTTCTCCACAACTTCCAGTATTTCAACTTTAAGATTATTAAGCAGGTCCTTTTTGTCTTCATAATAAAAAATTGGAAGAACAGAATTAAATTTCTCCCAATGTTCATACATAGAATAGACACCTTCATTTTTCAAAAGAATAGGTCTTATTGGTATAGAAGGAAAAAATGGAATAATATGTGATAATTCCTGCGGAATACTTTTGGCATCAGTTAGATCGGCTATTACAAACTTCGACATGCCGGCTAATAATTGTACTGTTTCTGTAAGATCCCGGTTTTCTGATGGAACGAAATCAAATATTATTGGCGCAAGGTCATTCTTCTTCAATTCTTCCCGCAAAGCGTCCAGAATAATTTTACGATCTTTATAAAATCGACCTAAAATAAGTACAGCCTTAGATGTTACCGTATGTATCACACTTCTTATATCACTATTTGTCAATAATAAATAAACAAATTGAGCCATCTTCAAATCATCAACAGTTACCTTGTCCTCATTATCTCTTGTTATTACCAGCTCAGACTGATTGGCCGGAGTACCTTTTATATCCCAGGTGGAGATACCATGAATCAGAGCCTTATGAAATGAGGCTCCTTCAATAGTTGTTTGATATAAAAGTGACATTTGCAGATTTGCCCCGCTTAGATCAGCATTACTTAGATCTGCATTGCCTAAATAAACTCTGTAGAGATTTGCTTCAGATAGATTAGCACCGATCAATTTTACTCTATTCATATTAGTACGGTATAGTTGAGCTCTGCTTAAATTTGCGGAGCTGAGGTCTACCTCTCTTAGGTTCATTCGGCGTAAATCGGCATCATGAAGGTCAATACCAGATAAGTTTGCCTTATACAAATCTGCTGACATCAAATCAATTTTATCATTGGGATTTTCGGATCTCCAATCATTCCAATCTTTTACGCCTTTTTTGAGTAATCTTAGTTGTGTTTCATTTGACATTCAAACTGTTATTTATTACTTGAAAGTTAGGACAAAACCTGTCAACTCCATTCTTTTTGAATGTACAATAACCTATCTATTAAGAACCTGCCACAACATTAAATGGAGTAGACGAAAAGCCCAAAACGAAGCCCGATACTTACGCTATACCAGGGCTTTTTGTTCTACTTCCTGTTTGCCACAGCCGGTGTAAGCTTAGGGTACAAAGTAGCTCTCTCGAATAAGAGTATTGCCAATAGTGGGGCTGAGCAGCCTGTCCCGCTTTTTCTGCGGGCTTGGCGCAATCGGCGGCATATCGCTTGTCAGCTTTGGTTCGGGTCGGACGTTTGCTATTTGGCTTTTTGTTTTATCTTCATCAAAAGTTTTTCAATTGAACTTTGTTTGCCAGCTGAAGGTTTTTCAATTTCCCCACCATTAGCAGTACTTGTTCGTTGTAGGTAACCTTGATTCAATGCGTATTCCGCTCATTATATTAGCCATTTCCTTTTGTTTATGTGTACATGGACAAAGTATTCCTTTTGATAAATACACAACTGATACAATTAGACTCAAGGACTTTACTGCGAAAAAGATTGTAGCTTATGAAATCCATTCCGTAACAGTCTACGTGAATTATGATGATTACAAAAAGGAGCTTTATATTTTCTGGAAACGTTACAATGAGGGTATAAAAGAAATTTCGAAAGAAAAAAGGAAAGGAGAATATATCAATTCTGACTACAAGCCAAGATATAAAGTAATTGATTCAGTTTACAAACTACTTAACAAACAAATAAAGACTTCTGACACCATTTATTTGTCACAAAAGCCCTTTGATAAAGTTGGACTACGTTGTTTAATGGATTTGGACAAACAAATTGAGAAAGGAACTTGTGCCATTACAGACAACAAAAACAATAAGCAATATATAATTATTAGACAAAAAGGGGAATGGTATCGCGGACCTTTAAATGCTTGGGGAGGACGAAGATATTTTTTGATAGGGCAAACAAGTTATTTTTTGGAGGCGACAGATTGGATTTCGTAGAAAAGCTGCTTGTTAGTTTTGGGTTGGCGGAAGGAACTCTTTTCAATATCAGAATAAATTTTTAATCTTTGAATAAATCATGAACTTCGGTTGCCGGGCTGAATGTTTTTCAACTTCCCCACCATCGACATTACTTGTTCGTTAGCTGCAACCCTAAGACGACTTTGCAAACATTAAACGACAGACAATAAAACGAGTAGACGAACTGTATAAATATTTAAACAAACAACAAAATGAGAAAACTAATATTCTTTATGCATACTTCACTTGACGGTTTTGTGGCAGGACTTAAGGGAGAAATGAACTGGATAAATGTAAACGAAGAAATATTCGACTTTGTGGCTACAATGACCGACAATGCTGACACTGCGCTTTATGGACGGGTAACTTACGAAATGATGCAGAGTTATTGGCCAAATGCCGGCAAAGAACCAAACGCATCAAAACACGACAAAGAGCATTCGGCCTGGTACAACAAAGTTTCAAAAGTTGTTTTATCAAAGACCATTAGTGAAGAAGGGCTTGACAATACCAAAGTTATTAGCGACCAACTTGCAGACAACATAAATAAAATAAAAAAACAAGACGGAAAAAATATTTTAATTTTTGGAAGTCCGGCCGCTTCTCATTCGTTATTAAGTGAGGGTCTGATTGACGGGTTTTGGTTATTTGTTAATCCAGTGTTACTTGGACAGGGCATTCCGTTATTTAAAGGTGTGACCGAAACGACTAAACTGAAACTTATAGAAACGAAAACATTTTCTTGTGGAGTAATTGCTCTTCACTACGAAACAAAACTCAATTAATGGGAAAATAAGATTATCACTCAAGCCTTACTTGTTTCCATCTTTTAAAAAGTTCCCGATTTTCTCGTTTAAGAATGCAGCATCAGCAGGATTGCTTGCGGCACCGGCTGTATGCCCCCAAAGTGAAGGGATAGGTGTTAGCAAAACACCCGGAATAAAAGCAGCTTCATAGCGTGCATCTGTAATTGGAAAGTACAGATCTGTTTCTGAAGGCATATACAGGAAAGGGACTTTAATAGAACGCAACGCCTTCTCTACATCTCCGCCAAATCCGGGTGAGGCGCCTACATCGTGATGCTCCCAGGTACGCATTTGTAAGATTAAATTATTTGCATCGGCACCGGGAATAAAATGTGTACGGTAATTTTCCAATACCTGTTCAAAGGTTGTACCCGGGGCGGCAGAGGCCTTCCACAACTCTTTTCGCCACCATTCCTGCGAGTAAAGCCATGCCGTCCATACAACGGCAAATGCTTCCAGCCCCTTTTTAGGCGGACTTGTATAGTCTCCGTTTTGGAAAGCTTCATCGGCTGTTAAAGCTGCAATTTGTCCTTCTAATCTTACCACGCCATGCGGATATGTTTTTGCTGTGCCGGAAGTTGCCACGATACGATCGCTAAATGCGGGATAGCTTACCGCCCACTGAAAAGCCTGCTGTGCACCCATCGAAAAACCAATAAGTGCCCGCAGATGAGTGATCTTTAATTCCTGTGTTAAAAGCTGATGAACGGCCTCTACATTGTCGCGAATAGTCATTAGTGGAAAACGAGGTCCATGATATGGTTCAGGCGTATTGCCTGGAGAAGATGAGCGTCCGTTTCCAAAAAGTTCTGTGGCAATTAAAAAAAGCTTCGTGGTATCTAAAGCTTTTCCAGGCCCTATCAACCATTCATAACCACGATAAGTAGCCATGTAGTGCGAGGGAAGCAAAACGGCATTGTCGCGGGCAGCATTTAAATGCCCGTAAGTTCCATAAACAATATGGGCCTGAGGTAAGGTAGCGCCGCCTTCGGTCTTAAAATTATCAATGGTGTATTCGTGCTTTACTGCTGTATCTGATCGTTTTGCTGTTTGGGCAAAAAGACTTTGGGAAAGGAAAAGCAAAAAGAACAGTTGTCTCATAAAAATATTTTAATTGCTGTTGACTGATAAAAATAAAGGCTTTGATTGATTAGCTGCCCCTTTTTTTACTTCTAAAATACCACGGATAAAGTGTGCTATAAAATACAAGTTTCCCAGACAGCAGTATTTACTCAATTAGTTGGTTTGATGTGTAAGCTATCCATTAATCATTTGCCAAAGAGCAGGATGTCAACCCTTATTGTAAAAGATGGAAAATATGGAAGCATTTTATCTTTGAAAGCGATTTATTATGCCGGCATTTTAGACTTAACATTTAGTGACTACGAAAATGAGCCAGAGAAAAGCGAGGTTATTCATACCAGTGAATTGAAGAACCAGGATGGAAAGATTTTGAATAACTTATTAATCTTTGAATTAAATTATGAATTAAGAAGCTGTCTAAATTTGATTTTTGGGGAGACCGGCATTTGTATTTCATCCATACTTATGTTGCGACGTTCAACTACCGGTTTTTATGGCATCTTCAAGCTTTGGTATTACAGTCTAAACTAATTTTAGACAGCTTCTACGGCTGCAAAACGGAGTTTTTCAATTTACCCACCATCGGCAATACCTGTTTGGTAACCCAACTTCTGCTTTCGGTATTTTTTATTGATACTTTTACTTCTCTACCGGTTCACCCTTTAAAAACTTCTGCCAGTCTTCGAGCATCCTGCCCTTCAGCACTCTTGGAAATTTATGCTGGCCGCCGATTTTTCCTTTTTGCCTCATAAACTCCATAAACTCTTCTTCGGGAAGTACATCAAGGAAAACTTCTTTCAAAGCGCTTGTTCTTTCTACGGCGTAATCATCATTCAGCTTTTTCAATTTCTCATCTATCTTTTGTAAAAGCGTTTCTTTATCAACTATGTCATTACAGGCGACATACCAGTGATGAGTAAAAAAGCCACCGTAAGGAACACCAGCAACCGTAAATTCTCCTATGCTAATGTTCATTTCTTCGCCAGCCTGCCTTACAGCTTTGTTCATATTATCCACACTCAGGTGCTCACCAACAAGGCTTAAAAAATGTTTGGTTCTTCCCGTAATAATGATCTCTGCTTTGTCCCTGTTTACAAACCTGACCGTATCGCCAATAAGGTAACGCCACGTACCTGCACTTGTGCTGATGAGTAGCGCATAGTTTTTCCCTTCTTCCACTTCATGCAGCATCAGTACCTGCGGGTTTTGTAAAAGATTGCCATCGGTGTCAAAATTATGTTCATCAAAAGGAATGAATTCATGAAAGATATGTTCTGATGTTACCAGCTTCATTCCCTTTGTGTACTGGCTATCCTGGTAAGCGATAAATCCTTCGCTGGCAAGATAGGTTTCGATGTAAATAAGCGGCTTGGCAAGCAACTTTTCAAAGCCTTTTTTATACGGTTCAAAAGCAACTCCTCCATGAACAAAAAAAGCAAGATTAGGCCAGATATCATGAATGGTTTCAACTTTATACCTTTCAATTATCTTTTCCATCATAAGCTGTATCCACGCGGGAACACCCACAATAAAACCAATATCCCATCGTGGAGCCTTTTTTACTATCTCGTCTATTTTCTTATCCCAATCCCTGTTTCTTGCAATTTTTTTTCCCGGCTTGTAAAAGGGTTGAAACCAAAATGGCGCCTTTAACTGGGTAATGCCGCTAAGATCGCCTGCATAATACCCCTGCAGCTTTTGCAGATGAGTGCTGCCGCCTATCGTAAGCCAACCTTTTCCAATAGATTTAACCGGCAAATCCTGGTAATGCCTTAGTGTAAGCAACTGCTTAATCATGGTCATTTTATTACCATGCAGCAGGTCAGTTGTAATAGGTATATACTTGCTTGCAGATTCGCTGGTGCCGCTGCTGAGAGCGTAGTATTTAATTTTGCCCGGCCAGCAAACATCGGTTTTGTTTTCAAGCGTTCTGTGCCACCAGTCTGTATAAATTTTATTATAGTCAAATACAGGAACCAGCTCCTGGAATTTTTTATCCGGCTGCCTGCTCATGAGAATTTCATCGAACCTGAACTTTTGGCCAAACTCAGTAAACGTTGCCTTTCGCAAAAGCTTTTTAAGCACCTTCATTTGCTGCTGCCGCATACTATTTTCAGGAAGCCTGAGCGCTTTTGCCAAACCCGATGGTAACTTAATTTCGAAGATGGCCATTATGGGAGATTAATTTAAAAACGAAGTACGAAACTACATCAAAATGAAAAGAAATAGAACCCAAAACCTCTGAAGAGGCTTAAAACGATCCAAGATTAACATGCTGATTATTTTTGCTGAATACAACATAAGATAACTATGTGCCACACCTTAGCCCCTCGTCTTTGCAGCTACAAATTCCCCTGCTGTATTTTTTGAATCGCTTCCAACTATACTTTGCGTTCCTTTTGCATGAAAACGGATTGAAATAGTTTCAGGAAGTTTTTGAATAGTTTCAATAACTGTTTTGTTGCTCACATACCCGCTGCAAAAAATGATCTCTTCGTATTGACTGCTTTTTACCAGGTTTTCAATGTCAGATATACTGCCGATTGCATTTGTTACATCATCATTTACTGCTAACCTGCCGGCTATCGTTTCTTCTAAGCCAGCACTTATTAGTAAATTCATTACCTCCGCGTATTCTTCTTCTGTTCCTGCTATAATGGTTTGCCTTGGCTTTTGCAGAGAAGTATTTGATGCAGAATTAAATTTTTTCCTTTTGCCCGAAATAACCCTTCCTGCTATAGAGAGACCAGCCCGAAACCCAATAGCCGTTTGAATAAAAAAGGCAAACGCCGTGGCCGAACTTCCACTGTAATGTTTTTTTACAAAGATGCTCATCGCTTTGTAAAACATTTTTACATAATTCAGAGAGCCTTTGCTGGTGCTTTCACCTTTGAAGTGTATAATCGTGCTTTCACTAAAATAGTAGTTCTTATATCCTGATCTTTGAATTCGGTAACTAAGGTCAATGTCTTCTCCATACATAAAGAATGCTTCATCAAATCCTTGAAGCTTTACAAGTACCTCTTTTCTTCCCAAAAAAAATGCTCCGGCCAAAACATCGACCTCATGATTTTTAAACTGGTCAAGATAACCAAGTGAATAGCGGGAAAAGATCTTTGAAGCCGGGAATAATTTATTCAATCCGGCCAGCTTATAAAAAGAAGTGAGAGGAGATGGAAAAGAACGTTTGCTTTCGGGTAAAAAAGTTCCGCTTCCGTCTATCATTCTTATTCCCAATGCGCCTGCCTGTGCATTTTCATTTATAAAAGCAAGGCATTTTGTAAAACAGTCTTCAGGCAAAATGGTATCAGGATTCAGAAACAAAACATATTTTCCCATGCATTGAAACAATGCCTGGTTGTTCGCTTTACCAAAGCCTACATTTTGCTGATTGCTAATAAAACGAACGGAAGGAAACCGTTGATTGAGGTAATCAATACTGCCGTCAGTTGAAGCATTATCAACTACCCACACTTCTGCCTCAACCAACTCAATTGCTTTAAACACCGAACTCAAACATTGCTCAAGAAAGTATTTGACATTGTAATTTACTATGATGACCGATAACTGCAAGTAAAGTGTGCATTGGTTAAGAGCACGAATTACGGTTTTAAAAACAAACCGGCAAAAATCTAAAATATAATAGTTGTCAAGGGATACAAGTAACTCTTTGGCTTGTCGAATAAAGAATGAAAAGTACACGAGTGCGACGCAACG
>CAXUMK010000015.1:0-43863 GCA_964251885.1 uncultured Segetibacter sp.
TTCTTGTTTTTCAAAGGGTTAGAGTGGATGTCATTATAAGGTACGAAGCAATCCTATTGTGTTTGAACAGTCTTACTATTGCAAAAGGGATTGCTTTGTCGTTTCCCGAAAACAAGTTCGAGACAAGCTCTCGTCGCAATGACGGTTCTCTTTTTGGCGAAGAAAATACCTTCTGTACAAGTGTGCGACGCAACAATGTTTCATAGTAGTAATTCAGCCCGGCTCAAAAAAAATCCTGCTCACTTTTTTATTCTTTCTGCATATTGTAACGTCAAAAATACCTTTCAACTATCTTATCTGCCACTTATCATTCTTCTATCTCATTTCGCCATTCGCAAGTAACAAAATTGGTTTTTTTGCGTTCGAAATTGAATAGAAAATTGTTTACATGAGAAATTGCTTTCTGGCCATGGCGCTACTAATGTTGTCTGTATTAAGTTATGGGCAAAACGTGCATCGCCAGATGAAGGCAGTAAGAACTTCTCAAAAAATAGTGATAGACGGAAATTTAGATGAGTCGGCATGGAAAGATGCGCCCATCGCAACCGATTTTATTGAAACCCAGCCCGAATTTGGATTGCACGAGAATGAAGGAAATAAGACTGAAATAAGATTGCTGTATGACAATAATGCTATTTATGTCTCTGGTTTTTGCCATGAAACAAGCAAAGACAGCATTTCAACAGAACTTGTAGGTCGCGATGTGATTGGTGTAAATGATTTTGTAGGTGTGTTGTTTGATACTTACAGCGACAAAATAAATGGTTTTGGCTATTACGTTACTCCATTAGGCGAGCAGTATGATGCCAAATATTCCTCCACCGGCGAAGACGGAAGCTGGAACAGCGTCTATTATTCTAATGCCAAAATCGTAAACGGGGGCTGGACTTTTGAAATGATGATTCCCTATTCGGCTATCAGGTTCAGCAACAAACCACAGCAGTCGTGGGGCATCACCATGGTCAGGCGGCGAAAGAAAAGTGGTAAACAATTGTTTTGGAATCCTTTAGATCCTAAAATAAGCGGCTTGTTTAACCAGGCCGGAGAATGGACGGGTATCGAGAATATAAAAGTTCCTGTGAGGCTTTCTTTCTCACCCTATCTTTCATCTTATGTCAATCATTATCCTTACAACCAGGCGGGCATAAAAAACTGGTCGTCTTCAGTCAGCGGCGGTATGGACGTGAAATATGGCCTCAATCAATCTTTTACTTTAGACATGACTCTGGTTCCCGACTTTGGCCAGGTGCAAAGCGATAACCGTATTTTAAACCTTACTCCTTTTGAAGTAAAATACAATGAAAACAGAACCTTTTTTACGGAGGGAACCGATCTATTCAGCAAAGGAAATTTATTTTACAGCAGGCGTATCGGAGGCGCACCATTACACTACGATGATGTAAGCAACCAGGTCAATGCCAATGAAACGATCATCAGCAATCCTTCTGAAACAAAACTGATAAACGCTGCTAAAATAAGCGGCCGCACTTCCGGCGGACTTGGTATCGGTGTATTCAACGCAGTTACAAACAGCACCTATGCAGTAGTGGAAGACAATACCACTAAAGCACAGCGAAAAATCCAGACAAGTCCTCTTACCGATTACAGTATTGTAGTGCTTGACCAGGCATTGAAACACAACTCGAGCATCTCATTTATAAACACCAATGTTTTAAGAAACGGTTCGGATTACGATGCAAATGTGACTGCAGGTTTATTTGATCTCTATGATAAAAATGTCAATTACAATTTTTCCGGAAAAGTAGCCGTCAGCCAGTTATTTGGATATAAACCAGATAAAGGAAATCTTGACGGATACAGCCACAGCGTAAATCTTGCAAAGACGAAGGGAAACTTCAACTGGTCTGTAAGTCAAAATTTGGCCGACCAGAACTATCAGCAGAATGACATGGGTTATTTAACCAACAGCAACTATCTAAACCATATCGTGTGGATGGGTTATAAATGGTTAAAGCCAAAAAGCTTTTACAATAATTTGTACTACAATATCAATGCAGGTGTAAACAGAAGGTTTACACCGCAGGCCTTTCAAAATATATGGTTCGAGACAAATGTAAACGGGCAATTTAAAAACCTATGGAACGGGGGGATGGAACTGCAGGTAAACGGAAATGAATTTGATTTTTATGAACCAAGAATAGCAGGAAAGGTTTTTAAGAGACCTTATAGTTTTGCTCCCGCTTTTTGGCTTGGAACCAATTCGGCTAAAAAGTATTCTTTGACTGTAAATGCCGCATACTCTTATATGCCCGCATACAGATCAAGCAGCGTTGATATAACTGCGAGTGAACAGTTTCGTTTCAATAAAAAGCTGAACATAAGTAATACAACAACACTTGGCTTTGGCAACAGAAATGTAGGTTTCGCAGCGATTGAGAATGACAGCAGCATGTTTGGCCTGCGCAACAGGCGCACTGTTGAAAACATTTTTAATGTGAAGTATAACTTCAATAATAAGATGGGCATTACCTTTCGGGCACGCCATTACTGGAGCAAAGTGTACTATACCGAATACTATAACCTGCTTGATAACGGAGGTTTAAAAAGCACAACCGGCATTACCAGCAATCCTAATTACAACGTAAACTATTTCAATATCGATATGGTGTACACCTGGCAGTTCGCCCAGGGAAGTTTTATAAACCTTGTGTGGAAAGAGGCCGCTTCTACTTTTGATAACGCCGTGCAGCAACGCTATTTTAAAAACTTCACCAACACCTGGCAGGAGCCGCAGTCAAACAGCATTTCACTTCGCATTATCTACTACCTCGACTACCTTAGTTTGAAAGGTAAAAGTAAGACCGCTGCTTTACGGTAAACTTTGCTGTTATGTTTGAATGATGTGAAAGCATTTTTTATACTTCGCCACTGCGATGTCATTAACTTAGGTTTTTTTGGGGCAAACATTTGTTCTTTATTCAGCTTTTGTTGTGTCACTCACTTTTACGTTAAGTTCTTTATTCAACTGTTTTCATGTTTTACTCTTTTCAAAGAAAGGATCTCACTTATAAGCTTTGTTCAATTTTCAGCAATGCATAAAATAACCTGCATGAAGTACACATCGCGACGGGTACGTTTTTTACAGGAAATTTCTTTCCCCATCTTGCCTTTAATTCAATTTCATGTAATTTCACGGCTCAAAATTTAACGCGTCAACGCTTTGCGGTTGTAAAGACATTTTAGTGAAGGCGTTTAGCAAAATATATAAGTATGGCCGAACCGATATTAATGCCCAGGCTGAGCGATACCATGACAGAAGGTGTAATAGCTGCATGGCATAAAAACGTAGGAGATACCGTAAAGAAAGGAGATCTGCTGGCTGAAATTGAAACCGATAAAGCTACTATGGAACTCGAGAGCTACCAGGAAGGAGTTTTACTGCACAGGGGCGCTCCCGATGGTCAGAAGCTGCAGGTAAACGATCTTTTGGCTATTATCGGAAAACAAGGCGAAGATGTAACAGCCCTTGTTGCACAACATACAGGCGGAGGAGATGGACAACCTGCAGCCGAAACAAAGCCTGAACCACAACCACAGGCAGCGCCTGCTGCACCTGAGCCTGCTGCTCCAAAACCAACTGCGCCGGTTGCCGAAGCACCTACTAAGCCTGCGGCGCCAACCAGTTCTGATGCAAAGCCTTTGGATCTTGCTAATATGGAAGAAGTTGTGCTGATGCCACGGTTAAGCGATACCATGACAGAAGGTGTGATAGCCGGGTGGCAAAAAAACATTGGAGATACAGTAAAAAAAGGGGAAGTGTTAGCCGAGATTGAAACAGATAAGGCTACCATGGAACTGGAAAGTTATAAAAACGGAACCTTATTATACCAGGGCGCTAAACCCGGAGAAAAGATACAGGTAAACGACCTGCTTTGTATAATAGGCGAGCCGGGAATGAATATAGATGCCATCGTAGCGGCATCAAAAGGCGGCGCTGCTGCGCCACAACCTCAGGCAGAAACAGAGCAGACTTCTTCTCAACAGAAAACTGAAGGAGCACCACAAGCTGCAACTACTCCGTCACAACCGGAAGTTGTAAATGAAGGACGTATCATAGCATCTCCTTTAGCTAAAAAACTCGCTGAAGAAAAAGGCGTTGACTTAAAGTACGTAAAAGGCTCGGGCGACAATGGCAGAATTGTAAAACAGGATGTAGATAGTTTCAGCCCTGTAAAACAAGTTGTGGCAGCACAGGAACAACCTCAGGCTCCGCCGGTAACTCCTCAACCTCAGGAACAGCCACAGCAAGCCCCGGCGGCTAAAGCACCGGAAGCAAAACCACAGGCTGCACAAGCTGGTATAGGCATTGGTCAGGTTAGCTTTGATGAAGTGCCGGTTTCACAAATGCGCAAAACCATTGCACGCCGCCTTGCCGAAAGCATGTTCACCGCTCCGCACTTCTACCTGACCATGAGCATCGACATGGATAAAGCTGTTGAAACACGTGCAAAGCTGAATGAGCTCTCTCCTGTAAAGATCAGCTTCAATGACCTGGTGCTGAAAGCCGCGGCTGTAGCGCTGAAACAACATCCCAAAATCAACAGTAGCTGGTTGGGCGATAAGATAAGGATCAATCATCACGTTAATATAGGCGTGGCGGTTGCTGTAGAAGAGGGTTTATTAGTACCGGTAGTTCGTTTTGCCGATGCAAAAGGACTGAGCCAGATTTCTGCTGAAGTAAAGCAATTTGCACAAAAAGCAAAAGACAAAAAGCTGCAACCCTCCGACTGGGAAGGAAGCACATTTACCATCAGCAACCTCGGCATGTTTGGTATAGATGAATTTACAGCTATCATCAACCCGCCTGATGCTTGTATTCTCGCTATCGGCGGCATAGCCCAGGTTCCTGTAGTGAAGGGTGGACAGGTAGTTCCAGGAAACGTAATGAAAGTAACCCTTAGCTGCGACCATCGTGTAGTCGATGGAGCTTCCGGCGCTGCATTCTTACAAACCGTTAAGAGCCTCCTGGAAGAGCCTTTGCGGATGCTGGTGTAGTAATCAGGATTGTTTAGATATATATAAATAGATGACTTTAATATCAATAAAAAAAGAGGCAGTGTGAAACAGCCTCTTTTTTTATTACAAATTTTCTGATTTTACCTGACTTTAGCCGTAAATCTTCCGTTGGTGATCGGGGCGGGATTATTGGTTACGTTATTGGCATTTCCGGTAAAAGTTCCTTTTATGATTCCTGTTGTAGAATCGTAGCTTGAAATGGTTATTGCCGTGTTAACTGCAGGAGTTGTAAAATCTGCGGTATAGATTTTAGCAGGATTGGCTGTATCCCTGTAATCAGTAAAATAAAAAGCGCCAAAAGAACTGGTATTATACGTTCCTGTCTGAATTTTTCCACCAGAAAAGAATACACCTAACTGCATGGTAGTATCTCCAGTTGCGGGAGTATAACCAAGCAAAACAATTCCATACGCATTATTTACCGTGGTATCAAATGCATCGGCAAAAGGGCCTTTGAAAGAATTAGTGCCACCAGTAAACTGCCAGGCTGTATCAGAACTGTTGACAGTTGTAGTTCCACCGGTAGCAGAGCCTACTGTGACAGTAAAACTGCAACTGCTGGTGCCTGCAGTAACGGGAATAATGTTTGTACCGGTGGTTGTTGGTGTACCGCTACCTTGTAAAGCAATGTTTTGAAGCCCTAAAGTGGTAAAGTTACCAGCGCCGCTAAAAGTCATACCTCCAATGCTGCCGGTATTAATATAATAACTGCCAAGAGCAGTAACATTTACCTGCAGCGTAACCTGGTTGCTGAAAGAAAGAGCGGTAGCTGCTGTGTAAGTTCCCTGAACGTTATAGTTTGAGCATGTAGAGGGTGAACCTGCAAGTGAATAAACAGCGGGAGTTTTTCCTATAACGTTTACGGTAAACGAGCAGAAACTTGTGTCAAAAGCAACGGTAAAAGTGGTTGGTTGGGTAAGCACAGGTTTTCCGGTTGCTTTCAGGGTTATATTTTGTAAACCGGTTGTAGAAATGTAACCAGAATCTTTGAAAGAAAATCCGTTTGAAGTATCGGTATAGATGTTATAATTCCCCGCAGAAGTAAAGTTTACCTGCACGACTACGTAATTACTATCCTGCAAAGTGCTGTCTTGTATAAACTGGCCAAAAACAGATACAGGCTGACAGTCGCCTGAAACACTCTTTAATGAACCCGCAGCGGTGCCATGAAGTGTAGTTTCTAAACTGAACTCTTTTTGACAAGCCACGAAAATAAAAATGCCTGCCAACACGATTGCCAAATGCTTTACTGTTTTCATAGAACAAAGAAAAAGTTTTTTTGCTAAATATATTTTTACCTGAAGATTTTACCACATCAATAACATTGCCTTAAACCTGACTGTCTCTTTTTAAAAGCTGCTTTGCCTTATTTTAACTTTTTTTACTGTTTTTAAATAAGGTTAACACACATAACGCAAAAAAGAGGTGTTTATTTTTCTTAAACAAGCGTATTTGCAAATTTTGATTCCTTATCCTGCAGTAAACGATTAATATTAGTAAGTGTAACCACGGCAATTTCTGTTAAGGCTTCCTTTGTAAAAAATCCCTGGTGGGCGGTAATGAGAACGTTGGAAAAGCTTATTAGCCTTGATATAACATCGTCGGCTATAATATCGGCCGAGAGGTCGCGAAAAAACAATTTCTCTTCCTGCTCGTACACATCTATGCCCACGTAACCTAACTTACCCGATTTAAGGCCTTCAATTACAGCCTTAGTATCTACCAGACCTCCACGGCTTGTATTGATAAGCATGACTCCTGTTTTCATCATTTCAATTGTATCACAATTGATAAGATTATGTGTTATTTGGGTAAGAGGTGAATGAAGAGAAATAATATCACTTTCTGCAATCACATCAACAAACGGCAAATAAGTAACTCCCAAAGCTTCCATTTCCCTGTTGGCGATTAGGTCAAAAGCAAGCACGCTGCAGCCAAAGCCCAGCATGATTTTACAAAATGCGCGGCCAATGTTTCCTGTTCCTATTACACCTACAGTTTTGCCGTGGAGGTCAAAACCAAGCAAACCGTTTAATGAAAAGTTTTGTTCGCGAACCCGGTTATATGCTTTGTGTGTTTTACGGTTAAGCGTTAATATCATCGCAACTGCATGTTCTGCCACTGCTTCGGGAGAGTAGGCCGGTACGCGGCAAACTTTTATTCCGTTTTCTTTAGCAGCGCTGAGGTCAACGTTATTGAAACCTGCGCAACGTAAGGCTATTATTTTCACTCCTTTCGATGCAAGGCATTCGATTACTTCGCTGTTCACTTTGTCATTTACAAATACACATACAGCTTCACTTTTTTTAACGAGATCGACTGTTTTTTCATCAAGCTCTGCTTCTATAAACAGCAGTTCAAAACCAAAGTCTTCGTTATGCTTTGTAAAAAATTCTTTATCGTAAGGCTGCGTTGAAAAAAAAGTAATTTTCATAATTCAAAGCTATCTCTTTTAATGGTTGCGATAGATGATCTTATTATTTGCATTGTGGATGAAGAGAAGTGCCACACCTCCAAAGTGTGGCACTTCTTAATACATAACACGATAAAAGCCAAATAGAATTTCTGCAGATGAACGGAGCGTCGCCAATACTGCTTCATGGGTATTCAAATGTTTGCAATCCCCAAAAACAGCTTTAATACAAACCCCCTATTTACTATCCAGCGTAAAACCGATAGTTGTGCCGATGTCGGGTTTGCTGCGAACGTGAATGGTTTGCCCGTGCGCTTCTATGATGTGTTTGCAAATGGCAAGGCCAAGACCCGTACCGCCGACATCGCGGCTGCGGCCACGGTCGGTACGGTAAAACCTTTCAAAGATGCGTGGCAAATGCTCCTCGGCGATGCCTATTCCATCATCGCCTATTTCAACCAGCACGTGCTTGCCGTCGGTTTTGTAAACGCTTGCCACGATATGCCCGTTTTCTTTTCCATACTTAGTTGAGTTGCTGACAATATTGATGATAACCTGCTTTATTTTTTCCTTATCTGCAAACACCGTCACTCCCTGTTCGCACCCTTTTTTGATGCTGCATTTAATATTTTTAGGAGCTGTTTTTATCGAGAGGGAATCATAGATTTCCCTGATAAGCTCCTGGATAATAAAGTGAGTTTTATTCAAAGGCTGTTCGCCGCTTTCGAGTTTTGTTATTTCATCCAGGTCACTGGCGAGTGTTACGAGGCGGTCAACATTTCGTGCGGTGTTTTCTAAAAATCTTCTGCTTACTTCCCTGTCGTCCATGGCGCCATCGAGCAGCGTATCTACATAACCCTGGATGGCGAAAATGGGTGTTTTAAATTCGTGCGCCAGGTTTTGAAGAAACTCTTTGCGGTAAGCATCGTTGCTTTTTAGAATTTCCATTTCCTCTTTTTGCTGTGTAGCCCATTTCTCTACATCTTCTCTTACTTCGTCAATACTTTTTTGGGGCAGAATATATTTGTAGTAAGTCTCTTCGCGGCGCGTAGCTTTTGTCTGGTAAATGAATTTATAAATGAGCTTTATTTTACGGTATATAAAGCGTTGAAGGGTAAAATTGATGAGCAAAAAACTTCCGAAGAAAACAATGGTAAAAACAATCAGCGCTACTGTCCACCTCGGATGCATGAGATAATAACCGGTTGCAATTGGAAAGGAAAGTATAGCAGCGGTATAAAGAGCAAGTTGCTGGGGTGAAAGATTTTTGGTATCGAACATTGTACGAATTTACAAAAGCGGTAATGCTTTTAACAGGGTGCGGGAAGTATTAACGGTTCCTTTATTCCTGCACTTCAAATTTATAACCCACACCTTTTACAGTAGTTACAAAGTCGATCCCCAGCTTTTGTCTTATTTTTCTTATGTGTACATCAATTGTGCGGTCACCTACAATTACCTCTGCGCCCCACACCTGGCTTAAGATTTCGTTTCTTAAAAACACTCTTCCGGGTTTTGAAGCAAGTAAATACAATAATTCAAATTCCTTTTTAGCAAGAACCACATCTTTACCATTAAGCACAACCATAAATTTTTCGGGGTCAATCACCATGTTTCCCAGCTTTAAAGCTTTACCTTCTTCTTTATGTATTCTGCGAAAAACCGCGTTTACCCTGCTGATGAGCACTTTGGGGCTGATGGGTTTGTTTACATAGTCGTCAGCGCCGCTTTCAAGTCCTTTTATTTGTGAAGACTCATCGCTTAATGCGGTTAAAAATATAATGAGTGTATTATTGTATTCAGGCTTTGAACGGATATTTTTACAAACCTCTACACCGTTCATTTTAGGCATCATAATATCAAGAATAACAAGGTCGGGTTTAAAGGAAGGAATTTTTTCCAATGCTTCGATTCCGTTCTTAGCTGTTGAAACTTCGTATCCTTCTTTTGTCAGGTTATAAGAAATTATTTCGAGAATGTCAGGTTCATCATCTGCTATTAAAACCTTTTTAGATTTCGAATCCATTAACATTATGTTTACACAAAAGTAATTTTAAGGCAATGCCAAACTGAAGATAAGGCATTATAAAATTGTTAACTCCTTTTGTATCACTTACGCAGCAGCAACCTGCAGTTTACATGAAAGAATATAAAGCAACGTATAAACATAGTTTTTTAAAAAGGATAAAAAGTTAGCAAAGGTAAATTATGAACACTGCATTTGCTGAAATCATTCTTTTTATACTGCGCAAGGGATAAAAAGATGAGTATACTGCACGCGGAAAGATTGTGCATGCTGAATAATGAACAAAAGTAAAAGTGTGATCCTTTTCTTTCCTTCCACTGGAAGAAAAGAAAACGACAAATCCATGATTGCAACGATGTGAAATAGTAGTAATGCAGCCCGGCTCCAAAAAAATCACTGCACTTTTTTAAAGTATAGAATTTTTTTTTTGAACCAGGCCTGATTACTACTATGAGTCAACGTTGCGTCGCACTCGTGTACTTTTTGTTCTTTATTCAACAAGCCAAGAGTCACTAATTGATCCCCCGACAACCATAGATTAAAAATTAACCTGTAGAAAATTTCTAAAAAAATTTCTTTTCAAGCAGCTATAACAGGTTATATTCACTCTATAGTAAATCTATTTTGCCGACCGTAAAATTTTTTTACCGTTTTTGAGTTATATTAGTGAGTTTTATTTTTATATAAATGTTTTAATAGAAGGAGTATGTAGCAAAAGGTTACGCAAAGGAATTTATTTTAGAAGGAATTGAAAAGTGTATGTTGTAATTGCACTGTTCGTTGCTGTTTAAAATATTCTTCTATTTTTACCATTAATACTTTAAACATTTTGTTTGGATGAAACCAAAAACTCTTAAAATCTCTGCTGCTTTATTTCTCGCTCTTTCATTAGCAACAAAAGCAAAATCACAGGATCCGATAAACGTGGTGACTTCTGCTGTACCTTTTCTCCGTATTTCTCCCGATGCACGTGCAGGTGGCATGGGAGATGTTGGAATAGCTACTGCGCCAGATGCCAATTCTGCTTTCTGGAACCTTGCAAAAACTCCGTTTGCCGCAAGCCGTACAAGTATTTCAACTACATATACTCCCTGGCTTAAAGACCTGGGTTTAAATGACGTTTATCTTGCATCACTTGCAGGTTATCATCAAATAAATGAAGAGCAGGCAATATCTGCTTCTATCCGTTATTTTAGCCTTGGTAATATACAATTTACCGACTTTGCCGGCAATGACCTTCAAACATTTCGACCGCGTGAATATTCTGTTGACTTTGGTTACAGCCGTAAACTAAGTGAGAAATTAGGTGTCGGAATTGCGCTACGCTACATCAACAGCAATTTAGCCGGAGGTCAGTCTGTTAATGGGGTTTCTTATAAAACAGGCCAGACGGTTGCAGCAGATTTGTCTTTGTTTCACAATGGCCTAAATGCTGCCGGGCAAGGATTGAACTGGGGAATTGCAATAAGCAATCTTGGCGGTAAAATCTCTTATACAACCGATGCCCAGCAAAAAGATTATATCCCTGCTAATCTTGGTATTGGTCTTGCCTACACATGGGTATTTGATGAAACAAGTAAATTCACAGCAGGTCTTGATATCAATAAACTGATGGTTCCAACTCCGCCAACAGTGTCTGATAATCCTGACAGCACTTTAGCTGACTATAGAAACAAAAGTGTTATCAGCAGTTGGTTCAGCAGTTTTGGTGATGCCGGTAGTTTTAGCAATGAATTAAAAGAATATCAGATTTCTGTAGGTGGAGAATATACCTACAATGATCAGTTTAACTTGCGTGCAGGATATTTCTACGAAGACAAATTAAAAGGTAACCGTAAATATTTTACGCTTGGTGTTGGTTTAAAATACAACGTTTTCGGACTTAACTTCTCTTATCTCGTTCCTTCAGGAAATGGTGTTAACCGTAACCCCTTGTCTAATACGTTGCGTTTCAGCCTTATTTTCGATTTGGATAACAATACCAATGGCAGCAGTACTACTACTCCAACTGCGCAATAGATACTTATTAAAATTCTTTCTTCTGCAAAAAAGCGATGGTACATTACCTTCGCTTTTTTGTTTCATTTTCTCTAAAAGAGCATTACTTTTCTTCATTGAATATTGAGCATTGAACATTGGTTATTGAGGATTAAAAGTACAAATGCTCAATGTTCAATGCTCAATGGTCAATTTTCAAACAACAAAACTAAAAACATGTACAGAATAGGTTCCGGAATTGATTTTCACCAGTTGGTTGAAGGAAGGGAATTGTGGCTGGGAGGTGTGTTGATCCCGCATACAAAAGGAGCGCTGGGGCATAGTGACGCCGATGTTTTATTACATGCACTGTGCGATGCTCTTTTAGGCGCTTTATGCCTTAGCGACATTGGCGTTCATTTTCCTGACACATCTTCTGAATTTAAAAATATCGACAGTAAAATCTTATTGCAGAGAACGTATCATCTTGTACAAAAAGAAGGCTACAAATTAGTAAACGCAGATACCACGCTTACTCTTGAAGCGCCTAAAATAAAACCATACGTAGCTAATATGCAAAAGGCCATTGCAGAAATATTGCATGTTACAGAAAAAGATATTTCAATAAAAGCAACGACGACAGAAAAAATGGGCTTTGTCGGCAGGCACGAAGGTGTGGTTGCGTATGCCACAGTGCTGCTGCGTCGTTGCGTCGCACTCTTGTACTTTTGTTGTTTGTGCAGCAATGCATCTTCTTATGGAGCGTGCAGTATAGTACAGCTTTAAGAAAATGAAATTCTGGCCGGCCTCCTTCCCCTCAGGAGAAGGATCGAGGGTGAGGTAAAAGAAAAATCTACAGCAGAAATGTTAGTCGATAAGCTTATTTTTAATTAAATGCCCGGCATCCTTCTCCTCCAGGAGAAGGACCGGGGATGAGATAAAAACATGTGTGGCATAGCCGGAATAATATCTTCAGACCCCAATAATGTAAGCAGGCAACGCTTACAAAAAATGACCGACGCCATACAACACCGCGGTCCTGACGGCGACGGATTTTGGATACATGAAGAAGGCAGGATTGGCTTTGGTCACAGCCGTTTATCTATCATCGACTTAAGTGAAGCCGGCTCTCAACCCATGCATTATCTTGACCGATATACCATTACTTATAACGGAGAAATATACAATTACATTGAAATTAAAGAAGAACTGATAAAAAAGGGCTACCCATTTACTTCTCATTGCGATACCGAAGTTGTGCTTGCTGCTTATGCCTGTTACGGCAAAGACTGCCTGCAACATTTTGACGGCATGTTTGCTTTCGCCATCTGGGATGTCGCGCAGCAAACCTTGTTTTGTGCCCGTGACCGTTTTGGTGAAAAGCCTTTCTATTATCACTATTCATATACAAACAAACAGTTTGTTTTTGCGAGTGAAATGAAAGCGCTTTGGGCAGCAGGCATACCTAAAAAGATGGATAATGGAATGCTCCTCAATTACCTGACCTTGGGCTGGGTACAAAACCCAATAAACAAGCAGCAGACCTTTTTTGAAGACATTCTTTCATTACCTCCATCTCATTATTTGCTGTATAAAATGGGTAATGGCAGCGAGCCTTACCTTGAAGTGAAAAGTTATTGGGACATTGATAAAGAAACCCAAATTGCAGATTGTTCTAATACTGTTGTAAAGGGAAAATTTTCAGAACTGTTTACTACTTCCGTTCGCAGAAGATTAAGAAGCGATGTAGCAATTGGTTCAAGCATAAGCGGCGGTTTGGATAGTTCTTCAATTGTAGCTGTGATACACCAGTTGCTAAAAGGTACAGGAAATCAAAAAACATTTTCAGCAGTATTTCCGGGATTTGAAAAAGATGAGTCGAAACAAATTAATGAGGGGGTTGAAAGATTTGGATTGAAAAATTATAAAGTAACGCCAACTGCCGCTGATTTTATTACTGACTTTGAAAAGTTAGTATATCACCAGGAAGAACCTTTTCAATCGTCGAGTATTTATGCACAATATCGGGTGTATGAGTTAGCAAAACAAAATGGTGTAACGGTTATATTAGACGGGCAGGGCGCTGATGAAACGATGGCCGGTTATACGAAATACTACCAGTGGTACTGGCAGGAAATGATAGCCGCTCATAACTGTAAAGAAGCTAAGAAGGAAATTGAATTTGCCCGGCAAAACGGTCAGCAAATTAACTGGGGATGGAAGAACTACCTGGCTGCATTTATGCCACAAGTTGCAGCCAATCAATTAAGCAGGATCTCGTATAAAAAGCAAGCTACTCATCCTGATATAACTGCAGACTTTCTTTCTGACAATAAGGGTAAGACAAACATATATAAGCCAACTATTACAAAGCTAAACGACATCCTGTACTTCAACACAATGCAGTTTGGGCTCGAAGAACTTTTACGATATGCAGACAGAAACTCGATGGTACATTCAAGAGAAGTTCGGCTGCCTTTTTTAAATCATGAACTGGTTCAGTTTATTTTTACCCTTCCCTCTGCCTTAAAAATTCATGAAGGTTTTACAAAGCAAATACTTAGACTTTGCATGGATGAATTATTACCGAAATCGATCGTTTGGCGAAAAGATAAAGTAGGTTTCGAACCTCCCCAGAAACAATGGATGAAAGATGTAAAAGTGAAAGAGTTTATTCACGAGAGCAAGATGAAATTAGTGAACCGGTGCGTTTTAAAACAGTCCGTATTACAAAAGCCGTTTCAACACGGGTCTGCCCATGAAGGAGACAATTTTGACTGGCGTTATTTGTGCGCTGCGCAGTGCTTGTAATAAGTCAGATTATACGCGGCAATTTTTGCGTAGCCTGGCCAAGCCAATCAACGGCCTTTAGACTATGCAGTGGGATTACTTCGTGCCTCGCAATGACGAAGGCTCTTTGCTGTAAATGCTACATCTTTGCAATCCACATCAATTACTAAAATCATTATTTATACATGAAACTGGATACAAAGATTATTCACGCAGGCGCAGAACCAGATCCTTCGACGGGTGCTATCATGACGCCTATTTATCAAACTTCCACTTATGTGCAGGAAGCCCCCGGAAAGAATAAAGGATATGAATATGCCCGCTCTCAAAATCCTACCCGCACAGCTTTGGAGACAGCTTTGGCGGTACTTGAAAATGCAAAGTTTGGTTTAAGTTTCAGCAGTGGAGTTGCAGCAACAGATGCAGTGATTAAGTTATTAAGCCCCGGCGATGAAGTAATTGCAAGCAATGATTTATATGGAGGTTCTTACCGGCTATTTTCTAAAATATTTCAAAAGTTTGGTATTAAGTTTCATTATATAAATATGCAGGATGCCAGTCACGTCGGCGATTATATCAATGAAAATACAAAGCTTATCTGGCTCGAAACGCCTACCAATCCATTAATGAACATTACAGACATTGAAGCTGTTGCAACACTTGCAAAACCTCGTAACATACTGGTATGTGTTGATAATACTTTTGCTTCGCCCTATTTGCAAAACCCGTTAGATCTTGGTGCTGATATGGTCATGCATTCAGCTACAAAATATCTTGGCGGACATAGCGATGTTATTCACGGTTGCCTGATGCTGAATGACCAGGAGTTACGCGATAAGCTGTACTTCATTCAAAAAAGTTGCGGGGCAGTTCCGGGACCACAGGATTGTTTCCTTGTTCTCCGCGGTATTAAAACATTGCATGTTCGCATGCAGAGGCATTGCGAAAACGGAGAGAAGGTGGCACATTTTCTTCGCACTCATCCCAAAGTCGAAAAGGTGTACTGGTGCGGATTTGAAGACAGCCCAAACTTTGCAATTGCCAAAAAACAAATGCGCGGCTTTGGCGGAATGATGAGCTTTACTTTGAAAGACGATAGCATTGAAACTGCTACAAAAGTTCTCTCATCTACAAAAGTCTTTGCTTTAGCCGAAAGTTTAGGAGGAATAGAATCACTTATCAATCACCCGGCATCTATGACACATGCTTCGATACCCCGTGAAGAAAGAATAAAAAACGGTTTGTCTGATTCATTAATCCGTTTAAGTGTGGGTATTGAAGATGCAGACGATTTGATCGAAGATTTAAACCAGGCAATAGGATAAACAATTATAGCTGCCAAGGAATACAAGCCACTCCATGCCTTGTAGAATAAAGAATAAAAAGTACACGAGTGCGACGCAACGGAAGACTCATAGTAGTACCTCAGTCCGGTTCAAAAAAAATTCTACTTACTTTTTTATCCCTTGCACAGTATAGTTTGCATATTTTCTTTCCGGCTCTTCCGCGTTTTCCCTGGGAAATATTTTCTTCTCAAATTTCATGTAGGTTTGTAGAGTGAGCTATCCTCATCTTTCCATAACTTTTTTAGGCACCGGCACCAGCAGCGGTGTTCCGATGATTGCCTGCGGATGTGCAGTATGTACTTCTGCCGATGCCCACGATACCCGGCTTCGTAGCAGTATTTTGGTTCAGTCTGCCTCAACCATTCTTGTTGTAGATGCAACACCCGATTTCCGTTACCAAATGCTGAAGCAAAAGGTGAAGAGATTAGACGGATTACTGATAACGCATCCTCATAAAGACCATATTGCGGGCATTGATGACACGAGAGCTTTCCAGTTTTTTAATAAGCGGGCGACCGATATTTATGGAAGTAAGATTTCGCTTGAAGGCGTTAAAAAAGAAATCCCTTATGCATTTCAGCAGTTAGCCTATCCCGGTATTCCAAAAGTAAACCTGCATGAGATTAGTTTGGAACCTTTTGCAATAGGAGATATTCCTGTTATACCTATTCTCGTCTGGCACCACAAAATGCCGGTCTTTGGTTTCCGGTTTGGAAAATTTACTTATATCACCGACGCTAACCGTATTGATGATACTGAAAAAGAGAAGATAAAGGGAAGCGAAATACTGGTTTTAAATGCTTTGAGAAATGAGCGTCACATATCGCACTTCTCACTTCAGGAAGCAGTTGACCTGGCAAAGGAACTTGAAGTACCAAGGGTTTATTTTACGCACATCAGTCACCAGTTAGGTTTGCATAAAGAGGTTAATGCAAAATTGCCTAAAGGAATTATGCTTGCTCACGACGGATTGCAATTGTCAATTTGATGTAATACTTTTATAATATAGCGCCCATTTAATGAAAGATCAGTGGCACCATATTGTAAAAGATTACCTGACTTTTTCTGCCAAGGAAAGGAATGGCATTTTCATCATTATTGTTCTCTGTATCGGCGTGTATGTAGTTTCGAGGTATTGGCCAATTCAAAGAAAACAGGTTGATAAAAGTGCTTTTCAAAAAGAACTGGCACAACTAAAGATTACAATAGATAGTTCGCGCAATGCTACGGCTTACCAGCACGATGACAACCAGGAAGAGTACTACCGGCCTAAACATTACGACAATACTGCACGATCTGAAGGAGAATTATTTGTATTTGACCCTAACACACTTGATGCAGACGGATGGAAGAGATTAGGTGTAAGAGACAAAACCATTCACACCATTCAAAATTTTATTACAAAAGGCTATCACTTCCGGCAACCGGATGACATTCGTAAAATTTACGGTCTTCGGCCACAAGAGGCAGAGCGGCTTATTCCATATATAAGAATTGCAGAGAAAGAAATAGCTGCAAATAGTTCTTCTGTAAATCATGCCTATTCAGCTTCTTCAAAAAAAGAGGAGCACGAAGCAACCAAAATCAGGATAATAGAAATTAATACCGCCGATACTTCTGCATTCATTTCTCTGCCTGGTATTGGAAATAAACTTGCTGCCCGCATTGTAAACTTCAGGCAGAAGCTGGGTGGCTTTAGTTCGGTTAATCAATTGGGTGAAACGTATGGTATACCAGACAGTACTTTTCAAATGATAAAAGGACGTTTGGAATGCAATAATTCTATTGTAAAGAAAATAAACATCAACACTTCACAGGCAAATGAATTGAAAACGCATCCTTACATTAAATGGAATATTGCCAATGCGATCGTCAGTTACCGAAGCCAGCACGGTGATTACAAGTCAATAGATGAGCTTAAAAAGATTGAGATAATTACAGACGAAGTGTTTAATAAAATTGCTCCTTATGTTGCAGCCCCCTAAATCCTCCAAAGGGGACTTGAAGAATGCGAATTTTTTTGAACCGGGCTACGTTACTACTATGAGTTAGCCGTTGCGTCGCACTCGTATACTTTTCATTCATTATTGAACAAGCCAGGGAGTCGCTTGTATCCCTTGACAACTAATGCTGCAATTTGAAATGCGCCCTGCTTTAATTCATTCACCATAGCACAAGCCTTTCGTGTATTTTTGTATGTAATTAAAAGATTGCTGACTATGGATTTTGAAGTTTCTGAATTAACGCAGCATATTGCACAAACAGCGAGAGATTTCGCAGTACAATACATAAAGCCTTATGTAATGGAATGGGATGAGTCGCAAAAGTTTCCTATTGAAGTTTTTAAAAAAGCGGGTGAGTTAGGTTTGATGGGCGTGTTGGTGCCTGAGGAGTATGGAGGCGCCGGACTTGGGTATTACGAATATGTAGCTATTATTCAGGAGATATCTAAAGTATGCGGTTCAATAGGATTAAGTGTTGCTGCTCATAATTCTTTATGTACCGGTCACATTCTGTTGTTTGCAAATGATGAGCAGAAAAAGAAATACCTGCCAAAGCTTACCAATGCAGACTTTTTAGGCGCCTGGGGATTAACCGAGCCAAATACCGGAAGTGACGCCGCAAACATGAAAACGACTGCGACGCGTGAAGGAGATGAGTGGGTTCTTAACGGAACCAAAAACTGGATAACTCATGGTATATCCGGAGATGTGGCAGTAGTAATTGCGCGTACAGGCGAAGCAAGAACCAGCAGCAACAGCACTGCATTTATTGTTGATAGAGGCATGCCTGGTTTTTCGGGAGGTAAAAAAGAAAACAAACTTGGCATGCGTGCCAGCGAAACTGCTGAAATGATCTTTGATAACTGCCGAATCAGCGATAGCCAGAGATTGGGTGAAGTCGGCGATGGTTTCAGGCAGGCGCTGAAAGTATTGGATGGCGGAAGAATTTCGATAGCTGCGTTAAGCCTGGGCATTGCAAAAGGCGCGTTTGAGGCTGCTCTGCAATACT
Organism: uncultured Segetibacter sp.; assembly: GCA_964251885.1. Classification (GTDB taxonomy): domain Bacteria; phylum Bacteroidota; class Bacteroidia; order Chitinophagales; family Chitinophagaceae; genus Segetibacter. The sequence continues at coordinate 18,602 of CAXUMK010000015.1, forward strand.
CAAAAGAGCGTCATCAGTTCGATAAACCAATATCCAGTTTTCAGGGCATAAGCTTTAAACTTGCGGATATGGCTACCGAAATTGAAGCGGCTGAATTGCTTACGCTGCAGGCTTGTGACTTTAAAATGAAAGGAGAGAAAATAACAAAGCAAGCTGCGATGGCAAAATATTATGCAAGTGAAGTGGCAGTTAAAGTATCTACCGAAGCAGTTCAGATCTTTGGGGGGTATGGATATACAAAAGACTTTCCTGTTGAAAAGTTTTACAGAGATTCAAAGCTTTGCACTATCGGTGAAGGAACGAGTGAAATTCAGAAGATAGTGATAGCGAGAGAAGTTTTGCATTAAAGAAAAAGAGGCGGCATTTCTTTTATAAAAAGTGCAGCCTCTTTTTTTATAACGCAAGACTAAAATCCTCCAAAGCCAGAACCTTTGCTATCTCCTGAACTTCCGGAAGTAAATATCTGGTCCACTGCTCCGCCAAGCATTGGGAATTTTTCTTTTACAAAACCAGCAATCGTTTCAATTGCTTTCTGTGCCTGCTCCGGGCTTAAGCCTGCTTCTTTTGTCAGGCGTTCTATTATTTCATTCATGCTAAAAGATTTCTTGCAAGATAGTGCTCTCGCAGAAAACGCAGAAGGCGTGGAATAAAAATTCGTAACACAAGAAAACGCTCGTTGAATAGACATATTCTCGTTCTATTTCTGCGCTTTTCCATATTTTCCGTTCTCACGCAAAAGACGAGGAATAAAAAATTTATGGTTAAACGTTTCTATAAAATTTTCATTTCTATTTCCGCGTTTTCAGCACCTTCCGCGAGAGATAATCTTAAATGAAAAAAGCCCCGAAAAATCCGAGGCTTTTATAAATATTAATCTGTTTAAGCCACTTTCAGCATACTCATTTTACTCTTGCTAAATTGTCTTTCTGCGTACTCGAGTGTTACATGAAGCGTTTTTTGTCCCGAACTAGGCAACTCATACATTGCATCAGTTAAGATGCTTTCGCATATACTTCTTAACCCACGTGCACCCAATTTATATTCCATGGCTTTTGTAACCATAAAATCATACACTGCATTGTCAATAGTCAAAGAAATACTTTCCAGCTCAAACAACCTGTTGTATTGTTTAATGATGCTGTTTTTCGGTTCAGTCAAAATTGCTCTTAAAGTTTCAGCATCTAATGGGTTTAGGTAAGTAACGACAGGTAAACGTCCCAACAGTTCAGGAATCAATCCAAAAGATTTTAAATCCTGTGCATTGATAAATTGCAGCAAATTTTTTCTCTGGTAATCCTGCAGTTGTTTATTTACATTGAAACCAATTGCGTTGGTATTTACACGGCGGGCAATCACTTTATCTATGCCGTCAAACGCACCGCCACAAATAAATAAGATGTTTTGTGTATTTACTTTAATCATCTTTTGCTCAGGGTGTTTGCGGCCGCCTTGTGGCGGAACGAGAACTTCTGTTCCTTCGAGCATTTTGAGCAAACCCTGCTGTACACCTTCGCCGCTTACATCACGGGTAATGGAAGGATTATCGCCTTTACGGGCAATCTTGTCAATTTCATCTATATAAACAATTCCTCTTTCTGCTGAGTTTACATCGTAATTGCAATTTTGCAAAAGGCGTGTAAGCATGCTTTCCACATCTTCGCCTACATATCCCGCCTCGGTAAAAACAGTGGCGTCAACTATTGCAAAAGGTACATTTAAAAGTCGGGCAATGGTTTTGGCAAGTAAAGTTTTACCCGTACCTGTTTCTCCAACCATTATAATATTGCTTTTTTCAATTTCAATATCAGATTCATTCTGGCGGTATTGCAAACGCTTGTAATGATTATACACAGCAACTGCCAAAACTTTTTTGGCATCATCCTGACCTATGATATATTCATCCAGAAATTTCTTAATTTCTACAGGCTTTCTAACGGTAAGTTTAAAAGAAGCGGGTTGCGATTCAGTTTTTAATTGTAATTCCTGGGCAATGATCTCCTGGGCGTGTTCAACACAGTTCTCGCAAATATGTCCGTCCTGGCCAGCGATGAGTATTTTAACCTCATCGCGGCTTCTTCCACAGAAAGAACAATGTAAATGACTTTGTTTGGGCATATAAAATGAAATTATCCTCTCACAGTAATATATATAAAAGGCAGATATTAACTTGCAGATTTAACTATTCTTGTGAAGGAATAGCAAATTTACAAAAAACCGCTGCTAAATAGGCTTTAAATTTTAGCTTACTATAGCAGCGGAAGTATTTTAACAAACATCTACAGCTTTTCTAATATACTGTCGACAATTCCATATTCTACAGCTTCCTTTGCATCCATCCAGTAATCACGGTCAAAATCCTTCATTACCTGCTCAAATGTTTTACCGCAGTTATCAGCCAGGATTCTTGCTCCAAGTTCTTTGGTCTTTAGCGTTTGCACCGCCTGTATTTCAAGGTCGGCGCTTGTTCCCTGAAAATAACCTCCCAAACTTGGCTGGTGTATCATCACCTCACCGTGAGGATATATAGAACGCTTTCCTTTTTCACCGACGCTTAATAAAATAGAACCCATACTTGCAGCCAATCCCATGCAAATGGTACTGACAGGCGAACTGATTAATTTCATGGTATCATAAATAACCATGCCGCTTGTAACCACTCCACCCGGACTGTTTATATACAATTTAATTTCTTCTCCGGGTTTATCGCTGTCGAGCAATAACAGTTTACTTACTACGTCCCTGGCGCTTTTATCTTCCACAACTCCCCACAGATAAACCGCTCTTTTTTCAAAGAATTGTTTCTCCAGTTTTTTTGCCAATAGTTTACTTTCAGGAGAGGCCGGCTCTTCTTTCGGTTTTTCTTCTTCATCATCCATTCTAAATGGATTGACGTTGTATTTTGATATATTCATTGTGTTGATAGTATTCATTTTTTAAAAACGTTTATTGCTTAGGGAATGGTGAATGGTCAATGGTGAATGGTCAATAGTGAATAGTCAATAGTGAAATACTCAGAGACAGCTTATAGAATGAAAAGGTGAGTAGATTTTTTTGAACCGGGCTGAGTTACTACTATTAGTCAGCCGTTGCGTCGCACTCTTCTGCTTTTCATTTCTTTATTCGACAAAGCATCAATCTTTCACTTTTCACCCTTCACCATTCACCCTTCACGTCTTCTTTCACTTTTCACCATTCACGTCTCTCAATCTTTGTTCTGCTTACGTGGATTAATCAGCAAAACTTCATCTACCAGGCCATATTGCTTTGCTTCGTCAGCACTCATCCAAAAATCCCTGTCGCTGTCGTTGGCAACTTCTTCAGGACTTTTTCCCGTATGAAAAGCAATTATTTCGTACAGTTCCTTTTTAATTTTCTTAATCTCATTTACGGTTATCAGTATATCACTTGCCTGGCCGCCGATGCCACCGCTTGGCTGGTGCATCATTACACGGCTATGCTTTAAGGCTGTGCGCTTACCTTTTACGCCGGCACACATCAGCACAGCGCCCATGCTTGCAGCGATGCCTGTACAGATCGTTGAAACATCGGGCCCTATAAACTGCATGGTGTCATAAATGCCCAAACCTGCATATACGCTTCCCCCGGGACTGTTGATATACATCTGAATATCGCGGGCACGGTCGGTGCTTTCGAGGAACAGCAACTGCGCAGTTACAATGTTAGCGACATAATCATTTATGCCCTCGCCTAAAAATATAATACGATCCATCATTAAACGGCTGAACACATCCATGCTTGCAACGTTTAACGGTCTTTCTTCAATTATATAAGGTGTAAGATTGGTAACCTGGTGCTGTTGAAAATTATGCAACGTTGCGCTGCTGATGCCGCGGTCCTTTACAGCATATTTTTCAAATTCTTTTGCAAAATTCATTTATACTATTTTATAAGAGTGAAGATATGTTTGTTTAGTAACGGTCAGGCTATCAGTCAAATACTATGCAAAACAAAAATTGCGACAAAATAGCACGTCTGCCTGCTACATTTTTACACTTTCACCTGTTTTATAAGGATGAGTATCTGCAAAAAAATAAGGCCAGACCTTAGCCTGACCTTATTTTCTACCTATTTTTCCATTAATGGCTGTGATGATGCTGCATCGCAGTCAGTTCATTGGGAGTAACGAGGTCTTCAATTACATTTGCCTGTTGCTCAAGCATATTAAACAGTTTAGCTGTCTGCAACTGATAATACGTATTTTCAATAAATTTCTTATCTTTCAACATACTTTCAGCATAACTGTCTAACCACGGAGCTTCCTCTATACCTTGACTACCCATGTAGCCCATGATCTGGTGCTTTGCAAAATCTTTAATTTCTGCAGGGTCAACGTTTATTTTATACTGATTGGTTAGCTGTGTCGTAATTAAAGTCCATTTCAATGAATTGGCAAAAGAAGGATATTCCTGTTCTGCCTCTTCGGCAGTCTTAGACTGCTCCTGTCCCTGCTGCATCCAGCGTTTTAGAAATTCTTCGGGAAAATCAATATTTGTATTGTCAATTAAATGATGGTATATCTGGTCGTGCAATTGATTGCGGGTTTGCATATACCAGTTTGCGTGAATGCTTTGCTTTACAGCATTACGAAAGTCATCTTCGCTTGCTATTATTTGTCCCGGGAAAGCCTTTGAAAAAAATTCTTCGTTCATTTCAGGCTTCTCAACAAGGCCTACTTTTGTAATGGTCATTTTGAAAAATTTATCCGCTGCACCTTCCTCATTTACTGCAATCCCCAGGTCACTTATAATCCACTCTCTTTCTTTTTCGTCAAAAGCAGTATTTATTTGCAACACAAGTGTGTCGTCTTTTTTCTTACCCATCAACAGCGAACGAAAACCTTCATTGAAATATTTAACGAGTAAAGAATTGCCTTTTTGAACACCACCTTCAATTTCATTTCCTTCGGCATCACTTTCTGCAAAAGTTACATTCAACACATTTTCATCTGTAGTCACTTCTTCAGGATCTATTATTTTTCCATGACGAACTTTTAAACGCTCAACTTCTTCATCAATCATTTTATCTGTTACATCAACCTTGTGCCGGGTAACGGTAATATTTTTTGGATCGATGTCAATTGCCGGCTTTAAACCTATCTCAAAAGCAAAAGCATAATCCGCAGGATTGTTCATATCCAACTGCCTTGCATCGGTCTCGAGAGGAAGAGGCTGTGCAAAGATGTCCAGCTTTTCATCCTGCATGTATTTGTTCAGTTCTTTCTCAACTGTACGAAGCACCTCCTCGGTAAAGACGCCGCTTCCATGCATTTTTTTAATCATTCCGGCAGGAACCATTCCTTTACGAAAACCCGGAATGTTAGCTGTCTTTGCATACTTTTTTATCGATTGCTCAAACGCCGGTAAATAATCATTTGTAGAAATTGTAACAGTTAATTTATCAGTAAGCTTACCAATATTTTCTCTTGAGACAGTCGCCATACTTTTTTATTTAAATAAAATTTTTAAAGTTTTGTGCAGGCACAAAAGCCGGCTTAATTTTTCGGGCTGCGAAGGTAAGTGTTAGTACTGAAAAAATGGGTGCATTCACATTTTTAACCCTTTCTTGCTAAATCATTTTTGTGTTTTGTGGAGGAGTCTTCCAAAAATTTTTCAATCACATGCTTTGCAACTGCCCTCCCCTGGGCAGCTCCGGCGTCAACTCCGGTGCGGTAATGTATTCCTCCGTACACGCGACTGATAGAAGCCTGCTGTGCAGCTGCAATGAAAGATGAAAAATGTCTTTTCATTCCTATATAAGCTAAATCGCTGGTGTCTTCAAAAGCAAAATTGTCACCAAACAGTTTTGTAAGTATGGTAGAAGCGGCAGCAGATATGCCGCTGTGACCGCTGCTGTGCTCAGGAAAGGGAGGTGTTTGCAAATAGGTTTGCCACTTTCTGTCAAAAGACTCGTTGATAATAGTTACCGGGCGAATAACATTGTGAATGTATTTTTCGCGCCAGCATGTTATGATTACATCAAACATGCCTATCGACGTCAGCGCATAGGTTTTAGCAGTCTCAGCATCATCTAATTTTTTCATCTTACACGCAATCCCGGTTATCCCAATCCAATGACCTACCGGCGTAATTTTCTTGTTTCCAAACATGAGATGGCCTGAATGTTCTATCACAAATGGATTATCGTCCCAATATTTGGCTGTTTGCTTCTGTTCATCTGTCAGATGTGTACCTATTTGATATACCTCGTTGGCCGCTTTATAAAAAGCGCTGCTTTTATCCATACTGAATTGTGGCGGCAAAGGACATTTGATTTGTGCAGCCGAGTCGAGCGACAAAGGCAAAATCATTCCCCAATTTGGCTCCAATGCATCTAAGTAATCAGAAGGAGTTGGCCGCCACTTTCCCGGATCATCACTTCCCAAAAACTTCGGCATTCCTCGCGTTTCCTTGTATTTGTCAACTTTTGTTCTTTCTAATATTGCATTTCCAACTGCCTCACCAAAACTGATCGAACTGTTATATGTAGTAGTGTCGAGCAGGCTTTTATAATCGTCATACACTTTATTCTCATACTTTACCAGAGTGTCTTTTGAGAAAGTAATTTTTTTGGCAACTGTAAAAAATGCTTTCGTGGCAGAAAGCAGGTAATTGTACTTTTTGTTTTGAGCGGGAGAAGGCATCGCAGGAAAGCCATGCAGGTCTTTTACAATAGATGGATAACCTGTCTTTTGAAACCTGATTGCTTCGTACGCCGCCAATGATGAGTATGAATAAATCCTGCTCGAGACAGGAGGAGAAAACATATCGAGTATAATTACCTCTGTCAACTGGTGCATATTTCTGTGCAAAAGGTTTGTATCGGTTAACAGTTTAGGGTCGGCCTTTTCATGTTTTGTATTGCAGGCAAAACATACAGCAACAATCAATAAACTAACTAATCCTGCTCTCATATTCTATGAATAAAGACTTATAAAATGGCTGATATAAAAATAAAAACTTATAATTTTTTCAGACGCGACAGCATTTCGTTCACTGGCGTTTCGTTTTTATAAGAAAACGCAAGCATTCCTTTTTTATCATATACTGCAGTAAAAGGCGTTTTGTCTAACCTGTAGTAGTTTCTTAAAACATACGTAACGCCCTCGGTACCTGTTTTGATGTTTTTGTATTTTGCCGTTTGATATTTCTTTTCGAACCCTGCAAGCTCAGGAAGAGTCTTAAAAGTAATCATTACTACAGTTGCATTATCTAACTGGTGAATCTTCTTAAACAGTTCATCCATCAAGACCATGCAGTGTTCGCAATCAGGAGCAAAATAAATAAGAACAAAAGGTTTATTTTTTGGAATGTCTTTGCTTGTGTAAGTTTTTCCATTAGTCATTCGCATTAAAAACGTGGGGACAGGCGAACCAGGCTTAGGATCACCAGACTGGGAAAAACAACTGCAACAACAGGCAAGAAACAACACAAAAACGGCAAATACTTTTTTCATAAACAAGCCTTCATTCAGCAACAGCTTTACCTGCTGCATGTTTGGTTTAAAAAAATGAATATACATTGCATTGCATAAAATGTGCAATGGTTTTTCTGAGCCGAACTGTAATACTGCTATGAGACATCGTTGCAATCATTGATTTGTCCTTTTCTTTTCTTCCAGTGGAAGGAAAGAAAAGGATCACACTTGTACGCTTTGTTCAATATTCAGCAAAGTACAATGACCCTGGTGAAGTATAAATATATTGAAACCTGATTATCTGCAAATATCAATTATTCTTTTGCCCGTTCAAATTCAAGTAAAATTGTAAAGTTCAATAACACTTTTGCGTTGGCTGCTATAGTTGTCAAAAGGTACAAGTGTCTCTTTGACTTGTCGAATAAAGAATAAAAAGCAGAAGAGTGCGACGCAAGGATGACTCATAGGAGTAATTCTGTCCGGTTCAAAAAATTCCTACTTACCTTTTATCCCTTGTAAAATATAACCGAAGCTGGAAAATTAAAGATGCTTTTTAGCAATGTTCTCTAAAATCATAAAAGGCGGCCCTTTTTTCCAGTCATACTTTGATTTTATCAATGTAGGACCAACGGAAAAATTACCTAATATAAGATCCATTTTTCCATCTCCATTTACATCTCCCGCATCCATTGTCAGCCATCTTCCCTGCTGGGTTTGCGGTAAGCTAAAGGGATCGAACTGCAGGTTGCCTTTATTTTCAAGATACACAAATCCCTCTTCGGGTTTATGCAAATAATCGGCGAAAAATGAAATGGTTGCAATGTCTGCATCCCCATCATTATCAAAATCACGTGCAATTGCTTTGTAACACCCATTGATATGAAAGAAGTATTGTTGCTTAAAATTATTGTTTCCATCATTCATAAAAATATACACTCCATGATAAGGCTTTAGTATTGTGGAATAATCTCCGTTGTCGCCACAGGTATACATGATATCGGGATGACCATCGTTATTGAAATCAGCCAATTCAAAAGATGAAGAACCATACACAGGGGGGAAGCGCAGAACTTCTCTTTGATCAAAGTGGCCGTTGCCTTTATTGGTAAATAAAAAAATTCCTTCCTCGCCCTGCGCAAAAAGAACCCATAAGTCGGGCAGGCCATCGTGATTATAATCCTGAATATATGCTTTTATCGCGCCGGGCAAAGGCCGTAGCACATGCCTCTCAAATTTTCCGTTTCCCTTGTTTTCCATCCACGATAAAGCACCGGTTTGATAACCAAACTCACACACTACATAATCGGTTTTTCCATCGTTATTGAGGTCTGCAGCACTTATTTGTACAGGTCTTTGCAGACTGTCGAATAAAGCAGTTGTATCCTTTTGCATCTTTCCTGCTGAATTTAAAACAACATTGTATCCGCTTCCATATTTGCCATTATTAGGATTTAGTACTCCAATATTGCATGTAAGCCACTGTTTGTTTTTATATTCCATATCTACTATTGCTCCTCTTACGCTGATTGAATCTGCAACCTGCAATTTATCATTTAACCGGTATACGATGTGTCTGCCGGGATCACTCATCAACAGACCGTGTTGCGTACCCTCCTCATCTGCTTTTACCATTGTTATAGCTGGTGTAGAAAAAGTAAACGCCGGTGTTTTTACTAAGAAGGTTGTAAGCTGGTTATTGATAGCTGGCTGAGGATTTTGTTCGGAAAGCAGCGTATCAGGAGAAGAAGCAGTGTAATAATCAATTATATTCTGCCACTGATCGAAACTGAGTATTGGAACATCCGGATAGAAATTTTTCTCCAGATTTTTATCATACCTCAACGAAGGGTAGACACGATCGTTATAATAGAAAATACCTAATCTTGGTCCCATAGCGGGCAAGATTCCCGTTTCCCATGTTTTTGCGTCTAACAGCGAGGGATCGGGTAAAACATGACAGGATTGACAATACTGCCCGGCCAAAACTTTCCCTTTTTCAATATCTGAATACGAAACTTCAGGATGACTTTTATTTCGATGAATATCTTTACAGGCGGTAAATATTGCAAAGGAATATAAAAGAAAAAAAAGACCTGTTACAATAAAAGAACGTTTTATAAAAAACATTTTGAGGTTATAAATAGGTACATTTTTAAAACACAAGTCACGAATTAAAAATTAATAATCCTGCTTTTACCCTTGTAATCTTTAATCTCTACGGTTTTAACATTGCTGTCAATATTTAAAAATCTGCCTGACTGGGAAAGAAAAGATGAACCGTAGCTTGCCTCACGCTTTTGTTTCGTCCCGTTTTTATAAGTAATAACCGCACTTGTTTCATTTGGATTGAGCTGTACATAGCCCGTATTCTTTTTGCATTCAAATACTTTTAAAGTACTCTTATTCTGGCTTGCTGCCAATAAACATTTACCATTGCTGTCTCTTAATTTAACAAGAGCTTTTGCATTGCCCGGAATGAACCAGCCACTTTGCAAAATAGTTAAAGGTTTAAACCCTCCTTTACCATCGCCTTTTAAAAACAATCCGTTGCATGCATCATATCTGCCTACACTTACTTCTGTACCGAAATCATTGCCGGTAGCAAGAATGTCTGTATTACCATCTCCATCAAAATCTTCGGCTACCATTCCATTCATACAGGAATATTGCGTTTCTAAAGGCAAAGCAGTCATTGTGAATTTGCCGTTGCCATCGTTTCTTATGTAACTGTTGCTAAAGTAATTCGCCTGCAATTTTAAGGCGCCTTTCATCTCCTCTGGTGTAAACAATTCATCGAAAGATGCAGTTGCATACGATTTATAATTCTGGAATTTAGAGCGGAACATAATCATCTGTTTTGCTATGTCGTCTCTTGTATGTACCGGAAATTCCCTTTTTCCTGTATCCTCCTGGGAAGCGGGTAAATAAATAGTTGGAACGGCATCGTAGCTGCCATTGTTATCAAAGTCTTTTGCGTAAATACTCACAGGATATCTGTCGTTGGCTCTGTAAAAAGAATTCAATCCCAAATTTCCGACTACATAATCAATATCACCATCATTGTCAAAATCACCGGGAACAATACTTGTCCACCATCCTTTTTTAGCGCCAACATTACTTGATTCAGTGATGTTCTGGAAGACACCTCTGTTATTTTTTAAAAACGTTACCGGCATCCATTCACCCGTTAAAACCAGATCCTGCCAGCCATCGTTATCAAAGTCTGTCCAGACTGCATCACAAACCAATCCTGCGTTATTCAAATCTTTGGCAACCGAAGCAGTTACATCGGTAAATTTAGCAACGCCATTCTTTGAGTCGTTCCGGTAAATATAACTTGACACGGGTTTAGGATAATTCCATGGTTCAACCCTTCCTGCTATAAATAAATCGAGGTCACCATCATTATCAAAGTCTGCAGCACGAACACATGATTTGCTCGTAAAATTTAAAGGCAGAGCAGCGGCGTTATTGGTAAAATTACCCTTGCCATCGTTTATATACAACTTATCCTGGTAGTTAGCAGAGTTTGGACTGCTTTGATATCCTCCGCTGGCTATGTAAATGTCCAGGTCGCCATCGCCATCTGCATCAAAAAGCAGGATACCTTCATCCTGCCATGGTTTCGTTTGTTTAATAGCTCCTGGTAAAAGAGGTTTTTGAATAAAAGCTCCGCTTGATTGCTGCAGCAATATGGCCGCACTAAACGATGCAGCTCCGCCAACAACCATATCATCCAATCCGTCACCGTTTACATCGCCAACTGCCACCGCGGGTCCATACTCGGTAAACTTATGAGGCAGTAATTTTTGAATATTGAAGTCGATAAAATCTTTAGCGGAATCTTTATAGTGAATATTTAATGAACTGGTGACATCGGTAAATAAAGTATTGCCGGCGAAAACAGGCGTACTCCAACTGTAATTCTGGTTCGCATTTCTAATATCAACTGCAATGGTCTGATTTGCTTTTACCTGTGTTAAAACCTGTTTTTTTCCATTTGGCCATTTAACAACCAATGAATCTATCTTCGAGATATTGCCCAAACCAAAATGCGGTTCAATTTGTACACTCGACAGGTAACCGCGATAAGGAGTTTGCTCATAAGTCTGCTGCTTGCCCTGGTAATATAGTTCTATCCATGCCCCAAGGCCATTTCTGTTTAGTAATGCATCTCCAATCAATTTAACCGACAAATAATTTGAACTGTTTTCCTTATCATCCCTTGAAGTGTTCTCATACACAAAAGCTTCATCATTAATATTATTAACAATCATATCCATATCACCATCGTTGTCTAAATCTGCATAAGCAGAGCCATTAGAAAAAGAAGGTGTGGTTAATCCCCAATTAGTAGTAACATTATTAAAAGTCAGGTTACCGTTGTTTTGAAAAGCATAATTATGAAGCTTCACCTGGGGAATTTGTGACAGAGTATACTCTTTACTTGCTACACTAAATGACTGCTGGCGGAAGCTGATAAAATCATGATCAGTCACGTCTTTTGGAAAGCCGTTTGATATAACGATATCACGAAAACCATCGTTATCAAAATCTGCAACCATCGGTGTCCAGCTCCAGTCTGTTTCTGCAATACCCGAAAAGAAACCTACATCGCTAAATAACGGATCGCCTACAGAATCTCTTTCGGTTACTCTCGGTCCCTGGTTAACCTGGAGGGTATTTCTTACATATTGATACTGATAGCCGTAATAATCGTTATTTTGATAAGTCTGATAACTATTGCCCCCCAGCATCATTTTCTTTCGGTAATTATCTTCGGGGTTCATATCAAGTTCTATCACATCAGATAAACCATCGTTGTTTACATCAATCACATCCTGCCCCATTCCGTTGGCAGAAGTATGTTTAAAATAAGTTGAAGCTTTGTCTGTAAATGTGCCGTCGTGATTATTTATATAAAGAATATCGTTGGAATTAAAATCATTTGTAACGAAGATATCTTTCCAGCCATCTTTATTAAAATCGGCAATGTTAACGCCATGGCCATACCCTTCGATATTTATCCCTGCCTGTTTGCTAACGTTAGTAAACACCGGATGTTTTAAGGCTGCATCCCAGTCGTTACGATATAAACGCCCTGTGCTTGGAAAAGAACCATCCGTAATTTTCGGACGAAAAACTGCAGGATTATCCGATTTTATAATTTGATTAACCACAAGATACATATCGAGATCCCCGTCATTATCATAATCGAAGAAGGCAGCCATAGTTGAATGAGTAGTATCGTTTAAACTGTATTCGGCAGCCATTTCCTTAAAATGAGGAACGCCATTTTTATCGGCTCCCTGGTTTACATACAAAAGATTCTCTCTTTTTTTTGGGTCAGATGACATAGAAGCGCATACATACATATCCATCCAGCCATCATTATTTATGTCAACCACCGAAATTCCACGACACCACTTTCCTTCACCTTCGACTCCGGCCTTCTTCGTAACGTCTTCAAATTTTAATTTGCCCTTATTCAAATACAGTTTATTAGAAACGAGATTTCCGGTAAAATAAACATCCTGCAAACCATCATTATTAAAATCTCCTATGCCAACCCCTCCACCATTATAAATGTTAGTTACATCAATGGGGTTCATTGTATCATTTTCGTGAATTTTGTTATTGAAGTAAATGCCCGAAAGTGAAGAAGATACTTGTTTAAATAATGTCTTTTTGCAAGACGACACCGTAGCCATAAGGCCTAAGAGTACAATCAAATTAAAAAGTCGCATCACAATTTCTCTAACAGATTAAATAAAATAAAAAGGTAGAGAAAATTCCCTACCTTTTTATTAACTAAAAAAGATATTATTAATAATTAGGATTTTGTTTTAAAACAACTGTTCCTCCTGAATTTGCGATATCAAGTTGATTTTGGGGAAGAGGGTAATATTCATTCTTTTTAGCAGTGAACTGAGCCGAGGGATTAGTGTTGAAAAATCCTGGTCTGCTTTTCTCGGCGGCAACATAAGCGTTCAACGCAGGAGCCATCACAGTACCAGTTCCATTATCCCAACGCTGCAAATCAAAGAAACGGTGACCTTCCATAGCAAGTTCCAGCTTTCTTTCGAACATAATTGCTTTTCGAGCATAATTTTTATCACCAAAAGAACCGTTTGGATAAGGCTTAATCATATATTTATCAGCAGGCGTAGCATTTAAAGCATAAGTACCTGTAGCAGCACTATATGCACTGCCTTTATATACCCAGCCCTTTGGATCAGCAGCTCTGTTACGAACCATATTGACATATATTAGGGCTTTATCAGTACTTCCTACTTCAACCTCAGCCTCCGCAGCCATTAGCAAAACGTCAGCAAAACGAATAAGGTTAGTGTTGTTTGCATCCATTTGTGTAGGTCCCCAGAAACTTGTTTCTGTAGAAGACAAAGAGCCGGCCTGACTTTTTGCATATACATTTTTCTTAGGACTATTCCACCCGTCATTTTGCGGGTCGCGAATCCAGTCTAAGGTAGCAGGTACAATACCCCAGTCAAAATAGGGTATGTTTGGACGACCCATAGTCCAATCTACTCTGGGATCCAACGTTCCGCTAAAAGAACCATTAGGATCTCCAACATTCTGACCTGTATTATAAGATTCATCCAGAAGGGGTAAACCATTAGCATCTGTTTTATAAGAATTAGCCAAACTAATAGACGGATTATTAAAACCGCAGCATCCACCAGGGCCAGAACCATTAGGAAAACTTAAATTATCGCCATAGTTACCATTAGTGCCTGAACCATCATTCACCGAATTTTGAACAGCAAATACAGATTCTGCACTATTATCAGTAGCAGCATTGAAGTTACTTTCATAGTTCACTAACGCATAGTTGTCGCCCTTCGCAGTTTTACCATTAGGTATAATTTGATCAAACAAAGCTTTAGCTTCAGTATATTTATGTTCAAACATATAAACCTTTGCTAAATAAGATGCTGCAGCCCATTTGTTAGCTCTTCCTACCTGTGGTTGAGTTTCAGGTAGATTATCCATAGCAAATTTAAAATCTGCTTCTATTTTTGGCCAAATATCAACAAAGTTTCCTGATGCATCGATATTTGGTACATTAACATTATTTGCACCTATAGTTATGGTTTCATCTACATAAGGTACATAATTCCACATTTTTTTAGCATCAAAATGAAAATGTCCTCTTAAAAAATGAACTTCACCAGCAATTGTTTTTTGATCCGCAGCAGATATGTCTTTAGCAAGAGGCATTACACGCAGTACCTCATTAGCACGTTGAATTCCTTCGTACAAAGCCTGCCATTTCTGATTAAGATAAGGATTGTTTGCATTGTAAGAAAATGTAGCTAAAGGAGTAATATCTCCCTGGTCAGAGGGGATAGAACCCTTATAAGAATCACCAGCAACAACACTCCCAAATGACCAATTTGAAGCAGCGCTACCCCAGCTAAGGCCTGCTGCAACTCCTCCTTCGCCACTTAACATGTGATATGCCCCAATTAATAAACCCTCTACGCCTGTTTGATTTGCTAAAACACTTGCATTTAAAGCACCTAAAGGCTGCTTATCCAAATAGCTTTTTTTACAGGCATATATAGAGACTATAACCAAGAAAGCAACTGGCAGTATGATTTTTAATTTAACCTTATTCATAAATTTCGCTTATTAATTTTTAAAAGGAAAGATTTACACCAATGTTATAATTTTTTTGATTAGCAGGATAGTTTCCGAAATCAATACCAAAATTGGTGTTGTTATTTAAGTCAGACCCTGTTAATTCAGGATCTAAACCGGTATACTTGGTAATAGTAAACAAGTTAGCCGCCTGTGCATAAATTCTAAGCCTTTCGATACCAAAACGTTTGAGTGCTGCTGCAGGGAGGGTATAACCAATCACTAAAGATTTCATTCTTAAATAAGAACCGTTTTCTTTATAATAAGAATTGAATACGGTCGTATTGCTGAAATTAGCCGAATTTTCAAGGATTGGCACGGTAGCATTAGGTCTTTGTGGTGTCCATGAATTGTAAACTGCATTTTTACTTACTGCTCCGGCAAATACTTGTGGAAAATCTGTCCAGTATTTTACGTAATTGATAATGTCGTTGCCAATAGAAGCATACAAGAAAGTCGAGAAGTCAAAGTTTTTATATCTTACAGCAAGGTTAAAGCCGGTAGAGAATTTAGGATTGGGATTACCAATAAAAGTTCTGTCAGCATCATCAATCTTTCCATCTGACTTACCGGTTAAGTTTCCGTTCGCATCACGGCCATTTACGTCAGCATATTTAAATCGTCCGGGAGCAGCGTCTTGCTGAGTTGGAGATTTTGAAACATCTGCTGCACTTTGAAATAAACCAACCACCTGGTATCCAAAGAAAGCACCGACAGCTTGTCCCGCTTGTAAGCGTGAAAAGGAGCCTATACGGGTTGAACCTGCACTAGCTTCATCGTAATATTTAACCCCGGCAGGTAAGCTAACGACCTTATTATGATAAGAAGTAAATGTACCGGTAATGTCAAAACTTAAGTCTTTATGAACAGCACCATGATAGGTAGCAGAGGCATCTATACCTGTATTTTGAATGTTTCCGGCGTTAACATAAGGAGCTGTTGCGTATAAAGATCCTGTATATGCAGCAGGACGAAACAATAATCCTGTAATCGCTTTTTTATACCATTCAACTGAGAAATCAAATTTACTTTTAAATATACTCGCGTCTATCCCAATATTAGTAATGACGTCTTGTTCCCATGTTGTTTTAGTATTACCAATTTGGTTTGGGTAAATACCAAGTACAGATCCAGTATTCGTTCCGTTTATATCGTAATAAGAATTAGCAGCAGACTGGTTATATAAACTGAAAGCGTTTGTTGCATTTATATTGCTAATAGAACCTAATTTACCCCAACCGCCCCTAAGCTTTAAGTCGCTAATCCATGTTATATCATGCATAAATTCCTCTTTTGATATTCTCCACCCACCGGTAACAGATGGAAAGTAACCATAACGTTGAGAAGGATCAAACACAGAAGATCCATCTCTTCGTAAAGTACCACTTACTAAATAGCGATCATTATAACTATAATCTATACGTGCAAATAATGAATAGAGTGAGGATTGATAAGGAGTACCATTTATATTACTAGTGGTTTGCCCTGTAGGAGGTCCAAAGTTTAACGTAAATAAACTCGGATCAACACTTAAATTACCAGGGTTGGTGATATAATATCCGCTTCTATTACCATTAATGGCCCGTCCGTAATTTTGTATAGCTTCTGTACCAGCTATTGCTCTAATTGTATGCTTGCCAAAGATATTACTATAAGTTAGAGTATTCGTCCAGGTATAGCTGCTGTTGTAACCAAAGTTTTCAGTGAAAGAGTTTGGATTTTTATTATTTTCCGCATTCTCGTAAGCGGTATAACTAAATGAATTATAATAATAATTATCAACCGTACCGCCAAAGGATGTACGTGCTGTCAGACCTTTTAAAAAATCCACTTCTGCAAATACGTTTCCATTTATTTGCCAGTCGTTTAGTTTATTATTTGCTGTACGTTGCTGATTAGCAACAGGGTTTTGTGCATTACCTAACCCTTGAGATCCTGTGCCTGCATAATTACCCATAATATCATACACCGGTATAATAGGGCTTTCCCGATAACTCATTGATATTGCATTATTTTCATTTTGATTGGTAAAGCCTGGGTTTTGCCTGTAAAAAACATAAGCATTTTCACCGAAACGAATGTGATTATTACCTCCGACACTAAATAATGTGTTTATACGGGCAGTATAACGTTTTAAAAAGGTATTAATCAAAGTACCTTGTTGATTGAAATAACCCAATGAAAAGTAGAAACTTGATTTTTCACTTCCGGCACTTACAGATACAGAGTGACTTTGTATGGCGGCTGGTTTGAAAATTTCATGAAACCAGTCGGTACCTACTTTATTTGCTCTAGTAATTTGATTTGTATACAAAGCATAAGTTGAAGGATCTGTGTTAGGATCACCTTCTTTTCCTGCTGTAGGTGTAATATAATCAGGAATTACTGGCCCAGTAGTAGCACCGCGGCCAAATTGTTTGTTCTTAGTAAAGTCTGAGCCTGTATTTACAGCCTGTTGATAATATGCTTGAGCTGTTTCGGTAGTATTTGCTATTCCAAAGCCATTCTTTAAAGGACGTTGTGTACCATAATAAGCATCATAAGAAACTCTTGTTTTACCACTTTTTCCTCTTTTGGTAGTTATAACAACTACTCCATTTGATCCCCTAACTCCATATATTGCTGCAGCACCAGCATCTTTTAAAACCTGAATAGACTCAATATCGTTTACATTCAGGTCATGCATGCTGCCCGGTGTTCCGTCAACAATTACTAAAGGATCAGAATTACCTATAGAAGTTATACCTCTGATCCTAACATTGCTGCCTCCACCAGGAGATCCCGAGGTTACGATTGTTACGCCGGAAGCCTGACCTTGCAAGGCTTGCTCAGGTGTTCCGGTAGGAATTTGTTTCATATTAGCTACATTCACAACTGCAACGGCCCCAGTAATATCCTTTTTTCTCTGGGAACCATAACCAGTTACCACTACTTCAGATAAAGAATTTGCTGAAGCCCTCATTGAGATGCTAAGTGAAGATTGCGAACCTATAGTTACTATCTGATTTTCGAACCCCACAAAAGAAACAGTCAAACTGTTTCTTCCGGCAGGAACTGAAATAGAGAAATTACCAGTAGCATCTGTTTGAGTTGCAACTTTTGTACCTGTAACCGTAACGGTAGCACCTGAAGCTGGTTGGTTGTTTGCATCTGTTACCGTACCGGTAACTGTTTTTTGTGCGAAGGAAATTACTGAGGATAGCAATAATATTAAAGCTAAACCCCATTTAAGCATAGTCTTGGCTAGCATAAGCGTTAGTGTTTGAAGGATTTGAAATGCAAAATAAACTTTTTAAACAAACTTTTAATAATTTGATAACAATTTTTTAAAAAAAAGAATTTTAGTACTATAACAATGACGTTATAGATCCAATTATTAATAAAAGCGATAAATGCTAATCAAAAATGTGAGTATTCAGGTTTATAAGCTCATTTACTAAAATAAATTCCCGTGCAATTGCAGATTTTCTATCCCTGATGTAGTTTTCAAAGATACACGTGACTCTTTGGCTTGTCGAATAAAGAGTTAAAAGTATAAGTGTGCGACGCAACGTCTGACTGATAGTAGTAATTCAGCCCGGTACAAAAAAAATTCTATTTACTTTTTTATCCCTTTATGCAGTATAACTATTTTAACTTAAAAAAAGCTTCTTTTACAATCTTACACTCGCTGTAACTCCATACGTTTCAGGATCGCCGAGATGAACAGCGCCAAAATCGTAAGCGTAGCTGATATACTTTTTGTTACCGAGATTTCTGCCCCAAAAAGCAATGGAAAATTTTGGGAACGAAACTTCTGCTTTTGAATTGAAAAGACTACATGATGCCTGAGAAATAGTATTTGCCAAATCGAAATATTGTTTACCGAGATAACGCCACTCGCACCTGAAATGCAGGCTTATTTTATCTTTTTGAGAAAGGGTAACATTATATTGCAATGCAAGCATAGAGGTAACATCAGGAGTATATATCTGCTTTTTCCCTTTCAGATTTACCACGCTCCCATTTTGTGAAAGCTTAAGATCTTGAAAGGTCGCATTGGTGTAGCTGGCATTATAATCAACCTGCAGCTTTCCTAATAATGCAACTGCCTCTATCTCTGCACCTTTACTGATCAACTTTCCCGTGTTTTTAGTAATGGTAACAGCATCGGGCAGAACCAAAGTGGGAACCTGGGCATCGGTAACTGCAGCGTAAAAAGCGGTGAGGTTAAGATGTATCTTATTTTGATAAAAAGTATTCTTAATTCCGGCTTCATAATTATTACTGTATTCAGGCTTAAAAGCGTATAAGGCAGGTTGAGAAGGATTGGAGGACAGGGGAGTCAAACCACCGGTTCGGTAGCCTTTGCTGTATGTTATAAAAAGGAAGTTTTTATCAGAAAGTTTATAGCCGCCGATTAGCTTAGGAGAAAACGCATGAAAATGCACCGTAGCAGAGGTATCAGAACGATAGTCATATACCGGCTGCGGATTTGGATCGTGCTGGTATTCACCTAAAATACTTTCCTCTTGTCTTTCGTAGTCGTAACGAAGACCTGCTGTCAGACTTAATTTATTACTCAATTTATACGTTCCTTGCCCGTAAAAAGCTAACCCATCGCTTTTCGCTTTTGAACTGTTGATTGTAGAAAAGTTACTGTCGCCAGCCAGCATTGCAGCATCGTTTCCAAAGCGGGTTGCCTGTTTTACGGGATTATCCTGGTGAAAGAAATAAGCTCCGGCGATCCAGTCAAACTTACCCTGGTTAGAAGCGGGTGAAGTAAACCTAAAATCCTGTGTATAGACTTTTACTTTGTTCCAGGGTTTGCCATAATTATTTATGAGAGTAACGCCATCAATCGGAGAAAAATCTCCGTCAATCGGAGTTGAGTATACCCGGTAATTTGACTGATACGATGATTGAGAACTGAAATTGAAACCTCTTCCCGAATAGCTAACAGATAAAGACGAGTTAAAAATGTTATCTGTCATTTCTGTTGTCGCATTCTGATCGAGCTTAAAAGGATTACGCAAAGCTTCATCTGCACCATTTACCAAAGGAAATGGTCCTGAGTTGCGGTTATTGTTATGCTTCACATTTAAAGTAATCGCCCATCTTGCTGCGGGAATATATTTAATATAGTAATTACCGGTAAAGCTGCTCTGCCTGTCAAACTTGGTGTTATTATACAAATTGGTATAAAACCCATCAAACTTTTCATACAACCCTGCAACGCCAAAAAACAACTTGTCTTTTACAAGCGGCACACGAACTCCCGCAGTATATCTTTGCAATCCGTAATTTCCAAAACCGATGTCTGCAAAGCCTTCCGGCTTGTTTTGCGGTTGCTTAGTAATAATATTGATCACTCCACCCATTGCGTTTCTTCCATACAAAGTTCCCTGCGGACCTCTTAAAACCTCGATCCGCTCAACATCAAACAACTGCTCTATGTAAGTATCTAAGCTAAACTGGTTTACTCCATCTATATAAGTGGCAACTGCAGGGTCGTAAGAAGTGGTGGCAATTCCGCGCAAAGAAGAAACATTTCTTTTGTCTCCCGGGTCAGCCGAATACAATCCGGGCACAATTGCAGTGATGTCTTTGGTATTCCATATCCGGTATGCTTCTATCTGCGCAGATGAAAGAGAAGTAATACTGATCGGAACTGTCTGCAGCAGTTCTTCCTTTTTCTGCGCAGTTACAATTACTTCGTCTAATATCTGTGGGGCTTTGTTTAATGTAACAGAAACAGAAGACGATTCATTTTTTACATCCAGTTCCTTTGTAATGGTTGCGTACCCGATGCCTGACACTTCGAGAATATACCTGCCGGGAAAAACATTTTCGATGCTAAAAATTCCCGATGCATTGGTGACTGCCGCGCTGTTTGTATTTAATATATGTACCGTTGCACTCCTTACCGGTTGAAGCGATGCATCCATCACAGTTCCTGAAATGCTGGTTTTTGTTTGCGAAAAAGTTAAAACACCAAGTGTTTGTATAAACAGGTATAGCAGAAATTTTTTCATAGCAGCGTATAAAGATTGAGGATTTCCAGGTGTTTTTTCTACGGCAAAGAAATGAATATAAGAGACAGAAAAGCTTACTAAATACGAAAGAGACAAAAAATTTTATGATGTATACTTTATGAGCCGGGCTGCATAGCTACTATTTTACATCGTTGCGTCGCACACTTCGTCTGAAGGTACTGGCTTCGGCAAGAAGAGAGCCGTCATTGCGAGGAGGAACGACGAAGCAATCTCTTCATTTGCCTGTGCGCCCGTTAAGTTGCATAAATGGATTCGTCTGAAGGTACTTTTTTCAACAGTTTGAAAAGCTAAGATAGTTTTGCCGTAACTTTTTTCTTCCTGTGCCTTTGGTCTTTGCATGAAAACTCAACACCGGGGCAAAAAAAAACCGGCCATTGCCGGTTAGATATATGCTGAGTAAATAAAATTAGTATTTGAATAAAAGTTCACCATGCAAAATTTCTGTGTTCTCAACTGCCAAAGGAACCTCTTCTTTTTGCACAGCCTTAAAATAAAACTTAGCTGTAAAGCTGTTATAGGTATTGTTTACAGGATATAGTAAAATACTCATTCCCAGGTAAACAAAGTAACATAAAGTGATCGTGAAGTTCTGTTTCATCTCCGGTAAGTTTTGATACTACAAAAATACCCTTGCTTACTCCTGTTTCAAATAGCATAAATGTGTGAAATATCGGCACTTCAGAACGCCTTTATGAAAAAATATGGATTATAAAATCTTGTCTTTAAACGCTTTGGCGACAGCCTCGCTTTTAGAATTTACATGCAGCTTCTCATAAATCTTTTTGATGTGAGAGCGTACTGTATCTATGGCAATGTACATTTCAGCAGAAATCATTTTATAACTGTAGCCGTTTACAAGTAGATGGAGCACCTGCTTTTCTCTTTCTGAAAGATTGTAGTCTTCGCCTTTCTCGTTATGGATAGATGAAAACATTTTTAGAACCTGGGTTGCAATGGAAGACGTCATCGGCGCGCCGCCCGACTGTGCTTCGCTGATATATTCTAATAATTTTGCTGGCGGCGTCTTCTTCAGCACATAACCGTTTGCACCGCTGCTTATGGCTTCGAAAACGTTTTTATTATCATCAAAAACGGTCAGCATTAATATCTTAACATCATTATCTATCAGCCTTATCTGTTTCAATCCCTGGATGCCGTTTGTGCCCGGCATGTCTATGTCCATTAAAATAACATCAGGTGTAAATGCTTGTACCTCCGTCAAAACATTGTTGCAATTCTTAAATGCTGCAATCACTTCAAAACCTTCAGAACCGTTTATCAGCATTGTAAGCCCTTCTCTCAACTGAGGATTATCCTCGTATAACATTACTTTTATCATTATGCAAAATTAAGCTGCTCTACCCTCTCGATGTATCACATATTCATGTGCATTTTACCCCAAACTCCTGAATGGGCTACCCCAAACCCCTGAAAGGGCTTAAATAAACAAACTTAGAGTTTGTTTTTTTACGAGACATTTTCTTAACATTTTTTAACCTTAGGAAGTGTCCGGATTTGTAAAATATCTGCTATTTTCCGGGTGCATTGCAAGGTCGCAAAGGAAAAAGCTCCTTGAAAAGATATCGTACAAGTGAGTGACACAACAGAAGTTCCACAACGAATTTCTGTTAATTTCAAAAAAAGAAAAACGACAATTTGATATACACCCCTTCAATATAATGTCGCTGCCATCTGCTATTTTTGCCGCATGAAATTAAGCCACCTTGCAGAAACTCTTATTGGTTCAGAAATCGTAAAACTGGGAAACGCTATCAGCGAACGGGTACGCCAGGGAGAAAAAATATACAATTTTACTATCGGCGATTTTGACCCTGCTATTTTCCCTATTCCAAAAGAACTTGAAGATGAGATTATACAGGCTTATAAAAATCATTTTACAAATTATCCGCCTGCAGATGGAATACCTGAATTAAGAAATGCTGTTTCAGCTTTTTTAAAAGAGTGGGAAGGCATCGACTACAACAGCAATGAAATTTTAATAGCTGCCGGCGGACGTCCGCTGATCTATACCATTTTTAAAACAATTGTCGACAAAGGCGACAAGGTCATTTATGCCTCTCCTTCGTGGAATAACAACCATTATGTACACATGACCGAAGCGGTGCATTGTATGATTGATGCAAAGCCCGAAAATAACTTTATGCCTTTGGCTGCCGATATTGCTCCACACATCGGTGGGGCTGCTTTGATCTGTCTTTGCTCTCCGCAAAACCCTACCGGAACGACTTTACCAAAAGAAGAACTCGAACAGATATGCGACCTCGTAATTGAAGAAAACAAACGGCGTGGCGATGGCGAAAAGAAGTTGTATGTGATGTATGACCAGATGTACTGGACGTTGACCTTTGGAGATACGGTACATCACAATCCGGTTAGCCTAAGACCTGAAATGAAAGAATTTACCATTTTTGTAGATGGCATTTCAAAAGTCTTTGCCGCAACAGGTGTCAGGGTTGGATGGGCTCTGGGGCCTGCTTTTATCATTACAAAAATGAAGGCGATACTAAGTCATATAGGTGCCTGGAGTCCGATGGCTGAACAAAAAGCTACTGCAAAATACCTTTTGCAAAAGGAAAACATTCAAAGATACCTGGTACATTTTAAAGCTGAAATCGAAGAAAGACTTCGAAGGATTTATGAGGGATTCATCAAATTAAAAAAAGAGGGATTTGCTGTAGATGCAGTTTCTCCGCAGGCGGCCATATACCTGACCATCAAGTTTGAGCTTACCGGCACAACAATAAAAGGCGGAAAAAAATTAGAGAGCCAGTCAGATGTAACCGATTACCTGTTGAGCGAAGCAAAACTGGCAGTAGTTCCGTTTTATGCTTTTGGAGCAGACAAAAAATCTCCCTGGTACCGGTTAAGTGTGGGCACCTGTAAAAAAGAGGAAATTGATGAAATGACAGGAAAACTGAAAGATGCATTAAGCAAACTAAGCAAACTTGAATAAAGTAAGTTTACATAAAACAAAAAAGGGACTGCTTTTCGGCAATCCCTTTTTTATTTTATTTCTATGTTATCAGTTTTTATTACTAATAAACTGGAACGGCTTTATTTTAGCCTGAATTATTCTTTTAATTTTTGCAGGGTTTTGTATCACTTTATACCTGTTCAGGTCAACGATCTCATTAGCGATACAAAAGTTTTCTAAAGACTCGGCATGATATAATAACTGGTGCAGCATTTCTACTTCCCAGTCCATTTCACTCTGGCTTGAGGAAGCTTTTTTTGACAGAACCAATAAATCCCTTGAAGATTTCATAAACATTTTTTAACTAAAGTCTACAAATAAAATTACTCTAAATTAATTTAACCTACTGATTTTTTGTGCACCATCGGACATCCGCATCCTTTCCCTTTCACAACACTGCATCCTGTAAAACTTAACGCTACAATAAAAAACAATAAAGCTGATATTTGGTTTATTTTTTTCATAATTATTTTCACATTTCTTTACAAAAAACGGGCGGCTTTATTTGTGTCAGATAAAATTAACACTAAAATTCTGGTTGCCCCGCTTGACTGGGGATTAGGACATGCAACAAGATGCATCCCCATTATACGTCATTTAGTTCAACTGAATTGTAAAGTAATCATTGCCGCCGAAGGTGCGCAGCAAAAATTGTTAAAAACTGAGTTCCCCCATTTGATTTTTGTTGATCTGCCAGGCTACTGCATCAATTATTCTAACAATAAACGTTTTTTCTTTATAAAAATTTTACTGCAGATACCTAAAATTTTATTGTCGATACGAAGAGAGAATAAATGGCTCCAAAGGTTTATTATGCATACTCCTGTTGATGCAGTTATTTCTGATAATAGGTACGGATTGTATCATCGTTCTGTTACTTCTGTTTTCATTACACACCAGTTATTGATAAAAGCTCCCTTTGGCATTGCAGAGAAGGTAATGCAGCAAATAAATTACAGCCTGCTACGAAAATTTACAGAATGCTGGATACCTGATGAAAAAGGACCGGTGAATATGGCAGGGATATTATCTCATCCTAAATATCTGCCCGAAACGCCTGTGAAGTACCTGGGAGGATTGAGCAGGCTCGAAAAGAAACTAAATTGTGATAAAAAGTTTGACATTCTAATCAT
>CAXUMK010000016.1:0-31475 GCA_964251885.1 uncultured Segetibacter sp.
CTCCCTGCCCTGCCTTGTCCAAGACAGAATGAAAAGTACAAGAGTGCGACGCAACGATGACTCATAGTAGCAACTCAGACCGGCTCAAAAAGAATTCTACTTACTTTTATCCCTTCGCAGTATATGAGGCAATCTCCTGCACAATCAGGTTGACAGTTTGCCGAGGGATTGCTTCCTCGCTTCAGGCGGCCAAGTCTCCCAATTACAAAGGAACAGCCACTCAAAGAATCCAAAAGAACAGCACGCAAAGGCGCAATGACGCAAAGGCGCGAGCAAAGAAAAATGCAATAGCAAAACATAATCTTTGCGCCCTTGCGCCTTTGCGTGAAAACTGCCAATAACGCGACCATGAACGCACCCAATCTCCCTCTCCCGCTGGTTACAAAAAAACTAAATTTTGCGCCTTTATTTGATAAGGTTTCCGCCTTTGCAGGTGTTCTTCACCTGCAAAGATCGCTGAGCAAAAGCTGTTGGTGAAGAACACCAACAACGGCTTGAAGAAAAATGCAATAGCAAGACATAATCTTTGCGCCCTTGCGCCTTTGCATGAAAACTGCCAATGACGCGACGATGAAATGCACCCAATCTCCCCTCCCGCTGGTTACAAAAAAACTAAATTTCGACGCTTTATTTGATAAGGTTGACACAATAAGTTTACTTGCAGATTAAACTTGTATTTCATGAGGCTTCTTTTAGAAAAACTGGCTTTTGGTTTTCTTTCAATCATAACAATTCTTTCGGTCAATGCACAAACGGGAACGCCTAAAAAACTGGGTGTTTCACCTGAAATAAAAATCGGCAAGCTGGCAAACGGCTTAACCTACTACATCCGTAAAAACCAGGAACCCAAAAACCGGGCAGAACTGCGGCTGGTTGTAAAAGCAGGTTCTGTACTTGAAACCGATAAGCAGATCGGTCTTGCTCATTTTACCGAGCACATGTGTTTTAACGGTACAAAGAATTTTAAGAAGCAGGAACTGGTAAACTTCCTGGAGAAAAGCGGTGTTAGCTTTGGCGCCGACCTTAACGCCCAGACTTCTTATGACGAAACCATTTACATGCTTCAACTACCCACAGACAGCCAGGCTGTGTTTAAAAAAGGTTTTCAAATACTGGAGGACTGGGCACACAACGTAACTTTTGAAAACAGCGAAATAGACAAGGAACGCGGGGTTGTGATCGAAGAATGGAGACTGGGACAAGGTGCAGATGCGAGGCTGCGGGAGAAGTTTAATCCCGTTCTTTTTAAAGATTCACGCTATGCAATCCGCAATCCTATTGGCACTAAGGAAAACCTTGATACTTTTAAATACGAGACTGTAAAGCAGTTTTATAAAGACTGGTATCGCCCCGACCTACAGGCTGTGATAGTGGTAGGTGATGTGAACGTAGCGCAGACAGAACAAATGATAAAAGAGCATTTTGGCAGTATTAAAAATCCTGTAAATGAAAAGCCACGTATTAAATATGGTCTTCCTTCACAAAAGGAAACACAGATAGCTATTCTTACCGACCCTGAGCAGGCATACAACCAGGTGATGATGTTTTACAAGCAGCCTGCTATCGCCGAAGGACAAACGGATATAGAATACCGGTCGTCGGTGGTACGCGAATTATTTAATGCCATGATGAGCAGCCGCCTGCAGGAGCTTGCTCAAAAACCCGATGCACCGTTTCTATTTGGCGGCAGCAGTTATGGTAGACTGATCGCAAATAAAGATGCACTTACATTAATTGCCGTGGCAAAAGATGGCAAGAGCGTAGCTAAAGCAACCGAAACCCTGCTCGAAGAAAATGAAAGAGTGCGCCAGAATGGTTTTACACAAAGTGAATTAGACAGGGCTAAATCCGCCGCCATGGCGGGGATGGAAAACGCTTACAATGAACGTAACAAAACAAAGTCGGGAGAACTGGTTGGCGAACTGATAAGAAACTTTTTGAACAAAGAAACCATTCCCGGCATCGAAAAGGAATTTGCATTGTATAAGCAGTATTTGCCCGGCATAAAGCTATCTGAAGTAAATAATCTGATCGGTCAATGGATAAAACCAACTGACAGGGCTATCATCGTAACGGCGCCTGAGTCTGAGAAAAATAACCTGCTGTCGCCTGCAGAAATGCTTGCATTGGTAAACAGAAAACAAAGCACGCTGACCGCGTATCAGGACAAAGTACTGAAAGGAGATTTACTAACAACACAACCCGTTGCAGGCAAGATAACAGGCGAGAAGAAAGTACCTGAAATAGGCGTTACAGAACTTACTCTTTCTAACGGAGCCAAAGTAGTTTTAAAACCAACGGACTATAAAAACGATGAAGTGCTTATTTCTGCTATCAGCAAAGGCGGAGTCTCGTTATACAGCGACTCCGATTATTTGTCCGCATCCAATGCAACGTCGGTTGCAATGTATGGCGGTGTAGGCAATTACGATGTAATGAGCCTGCTAAAAGCGCTTACAGGAAAACAGGTGTACGTCTCTCCTTCCATCAGCCAGTATTCTGAAGGCATTAGCGGAAGCGCTACACCACGAGACCTTCCAACTGCTTTTCAACTGATTTATGGATATTTTACCGAGCCGCGCAAAGACACATCTATGTTCCTGGTACTAAAGCAGCAGCTTTCTGCATCACTGGCCAACAAAGGCAAAGACCCGGCTTCAGTATTTGGCGACTCTGTCAGTTACATTATGGGCAGCTACAATTTCAGAAGAAAGCCATTGACACTCGACCGGATAAATGAAATACAGCTTGATAAAGCTTTTTCCGTTTACCAGGATCGTTTCGCTGATGCAAGTGATTTTACCTTCACCTTCGTCGGAAACTTTACCGTTGACAGCATTAAACCTTATATCGAAACATACATCGCTTCACTGCCATCTATCAACCGAAAAGAAACGTGGAAAGATGTGGGTATCCGCTTTCCCTTAGGTGTGGTGAACAAAGAAATCAAAAAAGGAAAAGAACCTAAGAGTTCTGTGCACTTAACTTTTACGGGTACAACTGAGTACAGCGACATAGAAGATACACAACTTGACCAGCTTGCAAAAGTGCTCGAAATAAGGCTGCGTGAAATTCTTCGCGAAGACCAGGGTGGCGTGTATGGAGTGGGTGTTGGCGCTAACATTAACCGCGAGCCGGTCAACAGTTACAGCATTACCATTTCATTTGGATGTGCACCCGAAAATGTTGACAAGCTCATCAACCTGGCACTGGCAGAGATTAAAAACATGAAAGCAAACGGCGGAGCCGAAACCAATGTAGAAAAGGTAATTGCAGAAGACACCCGCAGCATGGAAACCAGTGTAAAAGACAACAACTACTGGCTGTACAACCTGCAGACTAAATATTACTACAACGAAGACCCAAAAACAATTTTAGAAGATCCTGCAATGGTTAAGAAGCTGACAGTTGCCCGAACAAAAGAACTGGCGAATAAATACTTTGATACCGCAAATGTGATAAGACTGGTATTGGATCCTGAAGGGAAATAGTCAGCACTCTATCGTATAAAAAAAACCCTTTTCAACAATGCTGAAAAGGGTTTTTTATTTTTAGGAAGCCAGCGGAGTAACTTCTTTCCACATCGTTGTGTCACTCACTGGTACCGCATATTTCTATTCAGCAAAAAAATGTTCTTTTTACCTCTTTCAATATTTTTAAAGTAATACTGCAAGTGTATTGCATCACGATTCCATAATAGAAGTTTAAAGAAGCAAAAAGAAGGATACAGATTATCAGCTGCATTTTTAGAAGAAGTGACGGAATTAAAGGATTATTGTACCAAAAAAAGAAAACCATCTGCGCGTCAGCGAGGGGAAGCAATCGTTTTAAGCCTGCACCCCGATCTGTTTTTCGATATCTTTTCTCTTGAGTTATAGTATTTATCGTTGGGTCATCAGTACTTTTATTAAGTTGAATGAGAGCATCATCCTATCGCTGGAACTTTTACTGTTTGCTAAAACTTAATACATTGTTAATACAGTAAAACAGATACAGACCAACAAAATTTATTTCCTTTCAATTTTTCGACAAAATCAGTTAATCTTCTTCCCGCTAAAACATTTATAGATGAAGCAAATCGCTACTCTTCCTGTCAATTCTCAACAACATTCTTTTGGCGTCTCTACAGCTTATTTCATTAAGAAAAGTTCTTGCCGCCGGTTGTTAATGATGTGTTTTATAATGTGTGTTGCAACCGGCTTTAGCAGCACAGTTAAAGCGCAGCTTGCTAAAGGTGATGTTGCCTTTACTTCTTTTAATGCTGATGAAGATGGATTTTCGATAGTAACATTTGTAAATATTCCTGCAAACACCATCATTTACTTTACCGATAATGAAGCGCTGACACCTGCATCATTTAACACCGGCGAGTCTTACCTTCAATGGAATACAGGTACCGCTGTAATAACTGCAGGTACAGTTATCCGTTTTAGCGCTGTTGATAAAGAAACCGGCCTTGCTGCATCATCAGGCACTTTAAGCCGTGTAGCTGTTGCGGGCAGTGCCAATTATGGCATATCAACCAGCGCTGATATTATTTATGCTTTTACCGGCGCTTCTGCCGGCGCTCCAACAACTATTTTAGCAGCTATATCTTCAGGTGATACCGTAAGTCCTGGCGATCCGATTACAAATGCCGGACTTACTGTTGGTGTAAATGCCATTGTAATAAGAACAAGCGCCGACTACGGTGAATACAACGGCGCAAGAAGCGGCCGTTTGCGCTTTACGGCTTATCAGTCGCTGGTAAACAATGTTGCTAACTGGATAGTTGATCAGACCGACAGCAATTATGCTGCAACTGTTCCGGTTACCACTGCATTTACCACCAGCCTCACTATAGATCTTTCAAAATACGTACGTATTGGCCGATATGACCTGCCTGAACCTACAAGAACTACTGCTCCTGCAAACAGCGTATTAGCTCAGGAAGTATCAGCAGTCACTTACAATTGGGATACAGGGACGCTATTTGTTGTTGGAGATGGAGGAACTTCGGTTGTGCAGGTTACCAAAACGGGCCAATTGATTAACTCAATGACCTTAGCGAAAGGCAACAGCCCGCAGGGCACCGAGTTTTACGATACAGAAGGTCTTACTTATATTGGCGGTAACAAGTTTGTAATGGTTGAAGAGCGTGACCGCCGCGCAGTGCTCTTCACTTATGTTCCCAATACCACCCTTACAAGAGACAATACCAAAACCGTTACGCTGGGTACCAACGTTGGTAACATCGGAATTGAAGGTATCTCTTATGATCCGCTGACCGGCGGTTTCATTGCGGTGAAAGAAACTTCGCCCGAAGGTATTTTTCAAACAGGAATTGATTTTGATGCCGGTACTGCTACCAATGGTTCGCCTTCTACTGTTAACTCCATTAATCTTTTTGATCCGGCGCTGGCACATCTTACAGACCTGGCAGACGTATACGCTTTATCAAATTTGCCTGCACTTAACGGCCAGCCTTTTTACAGCAACCTGCTTCTGCTAAGTCAGGAAGATGGAAAAATTGTGAATATTGACCGTTCCGGAAGTATTGCCAACTCTCTTACTATAATGAAGGACGAAGGCAACCCCTTGTCCGTAGCCGATCAACAGCATGAAGGCCTGACCATGGACAGTGATGGGGTACTCTATGTAGTCAGCGAAAATGGCGGCGGCGACATAAATCATCCACAACTATGGGTGTATACACCTTCTTCCGATACTAACAAAGCGCCCACAGCAATCATGCTGAACAACATCGTTGACTCAATTGCAGAAAATACAGGCACTGCATCACCTGTAAAAGTGGCGGACATTGTGGTAGTTGACGATGGACTGGGAACCAATAAATTAACCATTACCGGACCTGATGCTGCAATCTTTGAAATTACCGGCAACGCTTTGTTCATTAAGGCAGGCACAGTACTGGACTATGAAACTAAAACCAGCTACAGTATTGCTGTTAATGTTGATGACACTACTGCCGGCAGTACTCCCGATGCTTCGGTTAATTACATGCTTACTGTAACAGATGTAACAAATGAAACACCTGCCGCCAGTTCGGTTGTGATTACTGAAGTAGCGCCATGGTCGAGCGGTAACAGTCCTGTTGGCGCTGATTGGTTTGAAGTAACAAACACCGGCAAAAGTGCAGTTGACATTACCGGTTGGAAAGTAGACGATGCTTCAAACGCTTTTGCATCTGCTGTTGCATTAAACGGCATTACCAGTATTGCGCCCGGAGAGTCCGTCATCTTCCTTGAAACAGCTAATCCCAGCACTACTATTCCACTCTTCCTTAATACATGGTTTGGTGCAAACCCACCTGCAGGGTTGCAGGTAGGCAGCTATACCGGCTCTGGTATTGGCCTTAGTACCGGTGGCGATGAAGTTCATTTATTCAATAGCAGTGGGGTGGTTCAGTCTGGAATAACGTTTGGTACTTCTCCGGCAGGGCCATATCCGACGTTTAATAATGCGGCAGGACTAAACAATAGTGAGATTACTACGCGCAGTATGATAGGTGTAAATGAGGCTTTTGCTGCAGTAAATGATAACAGTGAAATTGGTTCTCCCGGCACCATTGGCAAACTATTTATTTCTGAAGTAGCGCCGTGGTCAAGTGGAAACAGTCCTGTAGCAGCCGATTGGTTTGAAGTAACCAACAGCAGCGCCATGACAGTTGATATTACAGGCTGGAGAACAGATGATAACTCACAATCTTTTGTTGGAGCAGCAAAGCTAAATGGCGTTACCGGCATCGTACCCGGAGAGTCTGTTATCTTTATAGAAACTACTGATCTGCCGGCTAAAAAGGCGATATTCCTTTCTACATGGTTTGGAAATAACCCGCCCGCAAATCTTCAATTCGGCAGTTATTCCGGCTCGGGTGGATTGGGTACAGGAGGAGACCAGGTTAACCTTTTCGACAGTTCAGGCTCACTTAAAGCCACTGTTATCTTCGGCGTTTCTCCCGACACAACTTTCAGTACTTTCGACAATGCCGCTGCACTTAATAATACAACTATTACACGGCTTAGTGTTATTGGTGTAAACGGCGCTTTCGCTGCCTTTAGCGATGTCAAAGAAATCGGCTCACCCGGTCTTATCGCATCATCTGCTACTTTGCCTGTCACCATCCTGTCTTTAAGGGCGACTCAGAAAACTACCGGCATTTTACTCGATTGGAGCATCCAGACTGAACTGAATATCGGGAAATACGAAGTTGAAAGATCTACTGACGGTGTACATTTTACTTACGCCGCAACTGTATCCGCTAAAGGCAATAGAACTTCCCTTACTGCTTACTCATGGTTAGATGCTAATCCTGCTGCAGGTGTAAACTATTACCGCGTAAAAGTTTTGGGTAAAAATGGCGATGTGCAATTTACTAATATTGTAAGGCTGCAACCAAATACCGGCATACAACGAATAACTGTTTATCCCAACCCTGTTAAAGGCAACAGTCTTACACTTGAATTCAATGGGCTTAAGAAAGGAATATATACTTTGTCTTTGTATAACAACTACGGTCAGCGACTCTTTAGCAGTCAGATTAATTATGAAGGCGGCGCATCCGCACAAACCATAGCACTTGATACGGTATTAACAGCAGGCATTTACCAATTAAGAATTTTAAACAGCGAACAACAAATTATCACCAAAACTCTTATTGCCGAATAAAGCGGAAACTATTAGCTTCTGCTGCAACGTTTCTGAAACACTTGTGATTAACAGACAAAAAAGAAAAGAAGGCAGCTATTTTTTCAATAAATCCAGTTTATAATTAGCCGTTCTTCCATCCTTAATCACTCCTTTCCAGTTCAGCCCATATCCAAAGTCATACTTGTTACCTGCTTCGTCTACATAGCAATCCATATCAAGCGGAACATCTTCATATTGCTTTTCAACAGCCTGCATGCTTGCAGGCATTTGCAGCGGCAATAAACCTGATGGTTGTGCAGCACCGGTAAGAATATCTAAAATAGCCTGATCCTGCACACCAAAATTTACAAGAATTGCGTTTGCCTGTTTTTCAAATTCAGAAAATACAGTTGGGTTAGACATATTAATAGAAACAACAACAGGCTTGCCCTTCATCTTAACGTAAGTGTCTGTTACCATGCTTAAATCAGTAATATTGATAGCCTTTGCGGTCTTGCCTTTGTAAGTACGGTTTGTAAACTTTTCAAGCGGGTCGCCACCAGCAATACTTGGGTCACGGGCTTCGGTAGCTGTATATTCTCCATACTGCAAATTCACGGGTACATAGCCTGTACCTCCGGCTTTAGCATCAGCGATGTTATATCCTCCACCTGAGTTAGGGCTGCTGATAAATGCCAATGCATAATCGGCTTCATCAGGATTGTCGGTAACTTTGAAATATCTTTTTACAATATCAAGGTTTACGGGATACTCCAATTTTTCAGGTGTTTCCATTCCTAAAAAATTTCTTCCTGCAGGTGTAAATTTCTTTGGTATGTACACTGTTTTATTCTTCTGCAATGGCAGCACATTTCCTTTATTCTTCAGCAAAACCATTGATTTAATCTGGGCATCATACCCCGCTTTCATAAATTCTGGTTTACCTACCGTATTCTTTGTTTCAGCTACATCTAAATAAGGATTTTCAAACAAACCGGTACGGAAAATATTGCGAAGAAGCCTCACTGCTGATTGTTCGAAACGGGCCCGCATAAAAGCTTCACCATGTTCTTTTACGCCCATGTTATATGCTTCAATCAAGGGAGCCGCTTCGTTATTTCCACCAAACTGATCTACTCCCGCCATCAAAGCTTTGTAATGTCTTTGCGCAACAGATAGTTTTTCTACACCCCACGATTTACCCGTAAGAAAAATGTCTACTGCAGTTTCATCAGCAGTTACAAGCCAGTCAGTACAAACTACTCCGTCGTACTTATATTTTTTTCTAAGCAGGTCATTAATGATATATGCATTGTAATTATTGCCAACGTTCTCGCCATTCTTTTTATCCTGGTTCCACGAGATGGTGTAGTAAGGCATAACGGCAGCGGCCATTCCTGTTTTACCTTTTAGAGCAAAAGCGCCTTTTATAAACGGAGTAAAATGTTGTTCAAAATTATTTCCCGGATAAACCGCATACTTACCATAACCATAATGGGCGTCTCTGCCACCTTCACCGCTTCCGCCACCGGGCCAATGCTTTACCATCGCATTTACACTGCCATAGCCCCAACCACCGCTAATTTCTTTTTTTCCATAAGACGTTTGAAAACCATCAATATAAGCACGCGCCATATCTGCGGCAAGTTGGGGGTCTTCACCAAAAGTACCGCTGACACGGTTCCAGCGCGGCTCTGTAGCAATGTCAACCTGCGGAGAAAGCGTTGTGGCAAGTCCGAGTGCACGATATTCAGTTGCAGCAATATGACCGAATTGCTCAACTACGCCAGGGTCAAAAGTAGCAGCAAGACCAAGAGAGCCGGGCCACATAGAAATGGAACCGCCGGCGCCTGCATTGAACTCAGCATTTGCAATGGTTCCATGCCGCGGGTCTGAACTGTTGTTTACAGGTATACCTAATCCTAGGCCTTCTACCAGAGATTGTGCATTGTTGCTCCATTGTGCTGCAACTGCCGGTGATTGTACCGAAGTGATCAGCACATGTCTTACATTATCCTTGATGAGAAACTCCTTTTGCTGATCGGACAGATCAAATGCCTGCGCTCCGCTTTCTGCAAAAACCTTTTTATTATATGTTCCTGCAAATGGTCCACCTGCCGCTGCCGGCAATGGCTGATGCCTGCTATACAGCATTAAACCTGCAATCTGGTCTACAGACATTTTTGCTGCCAGGTCTTTTGCACGTTCATCTGTTGGCAAACGCCAGTCTTCGTATTTGTCAAGCTCGCCGTTTTTATTCAGGTCTTTAAACGCAAGCCCGTTTACGGTAAGAATTTTAACACCCGAAGTAGCTGAATAGCCTAATACCTGCCCGGCCGGATTTGTTATAATTTTAAAAGAGCCCTTATCTGTTTCGCTCCATTTTTGAGCATACACGGCAGAATGAATGAAACCTGCAGCAAATAAATAAAAGACAGCTTTATTCATGTTATTGTTTTTTTTGTTAGTCGTCATTATCACATTATTCAGCATCGTTGTGTCACTCACTTGTACTTTAGAGCTTCATTCAGCAAACAAACCTTCGTCACTTTCTTATACTTTTAAAGCTTCATTCAGCACGAAGACTTCGTGAAACAAAACTTAGTCAAAAGTGTACGTTGCCGATCCAATTTTAATTGCCATGCGTCTTGTCCTGCCCTTTCTCCAATGTCTTTCCGCACCTTCAACAATTTGTCTTTGCGTTTCTTCGACTAATAAAGATTTACCGTAAAAGTGAGTGACACAACGATGTTTAATTCTTATTCTATGCTGGTTCCAACAAGACTTCAACTTTATTAAACAGAAGCCAAATCCAAAAATCATTTTCCAGTCATACTCGTATACAAAAAATCAAGCGATTGCCTGTCAGGTAAGGGCTTTGCTCCAGGGCTTTCGCTAAAGATCATAATCTCTTTATCAGAAGTATTATACTGCGGCCATACAGGAAGTCCGCTACCATTTGGATCACCTGTCTTTACAAAGTTTGCCCAATATGTCGAAATTATGTACGCCAATTTATTATCAACCGGTTGCCAGGGACGATTTACAAATTTTAAATTATCGTAAGCATAAGGAACCTCACCGGTATGAAAAGCTCCATACTTTACATATTCACCTGTTGCAGGTACTTTGCGGGTGAAGCGGTATACATACACCTTATTGCCGCCTTGCTTACTTTGTACATTGGCCCAGGTATAATTTTGCAGGCCAAAGATTTGGTCGCGTGAAAGCTTCAGTTGCGAAGCAGCAGCTTCTGCATTATTGGCGGCAGGATAGAATTGTAAAAAAGTAGCTGAGTCTTTCCCGTATTTCTCGTTTATCTCTTTATGAAAATCTGCTGCGTTTTTAACGGGGCCGAATAGTAAGCCTTCATCTTCATTCCAGCCTGTAAGTAATTCCACTTTGTTTTGTTTGCCTGAAGCAAAAATATCAGCGATTGGCTGAGGCAAAACATAACCATCCACGATTGGCCCTGTTCCTGAAGCTTTACTTTGCAATTCTTCTGCAGGTATATTTCGCAACGCTGAAAGGGAAGCAGCATGTAAAGTTTGGGAAATCTTTACTCCACGTTGTTCGGCTGACTGCAGGTTATTTGTTCCGGTAACAGGATTAGAAATAAAGCTGGCGCCGCTTTCGGCAATCGCCTTTTTGAACAGGCCTTTTGCAAGCGGTGAAGCAACCAAACAATTTACACTCATAGAACCTGCCGACTGCCCGGCAATGGTCACATTATCAGGATCGCCACCAAAGGCGGCAATATTCTTTTGCACCCATTTAAGCGCTGCAACCTGGTCCATCAAACCATAATTACCGGAAGCATTGTGACCCGACTCCTTTGTTAATTCAGGATGCGCAAAAAAGCCAAACACCCCCACTCGATAATTGAAGCTGACAAAAACAATTCCTTTTTTTGCCATTGCCTCACCATCGTAAATGGGCACAGCGCTTCCCCCGCTGCTAAATCCGCCGCCATAAATAAAAACCAATACCGCACGTTTTTCTTTTGAAGATGCTGCACCTGTCCACACATTCAGGTATAAACAGTCTTCGCTGATGGGTTCTTTTGGAATAAGAAATTCTTCACTCCACATACTAAAAGGAGCGGGCTTGTTCTGCACAGGACTTGCAGAAAATACGTTACATTTTTTAACGCCACTCCATGGGGTTACGGGTTGTGGCGCTTTCCATCTCAAATTGCCTGTAGGCGGTGCGGCAAAAGGAATGCCTTTAAAAACATGGATACCGGCATCTGAGCCTGCAGCGCCTGAGACAAGACCTGCATCGGTCTTCACTACATCAAGATAACCGGCTGCAGGTGCAAAGGATGCAAAACCTGTCAGTAATAAAAAAGAAAATACAGTCAATCGTTTTGAAATTGCCATGGCAGGTATTTTATCAGGTCAAATTTTTTAATTGCTATTCATTCAAAGCTAAATTTTTAAAGAGAAGCTATCTCTTTGAAGCTGTTTAAATTTAAATAAATAATTAATTAACCACTTAGAACGTCATTTCGATTCCGATGAATATCGAAAGAGAAATATCTGCATACTATTATGCATCGAACCTACGGTTCTTTACTCCGCTTTATTTGTTTGTCAACGGATTAAAATCCGTTGTTACAATATTATTCGAGGCTACGCCTCTAACTATTTTAAAAGCTTATTATAATCCTTTTATTTTTTAAGCTCATTTATCTGTACCTGTGGCACTAAAACTTTATGAACTTTTTCAGTAACAATATCTTTCGCTAACTGAAATGAAGCAGTCTGCTGGATATTTAAAGAAGATGCTGCGATTTTTATGGTGTACTTGCCTGCGTCAGCGATCCACGAAGAACTGCCGGTATAGAAAGAAGACAGGTCAGCAGCGTTGATTGTAAAGGACAAAGTTTGTGATGCACCGGGTTGCAGCAAACCGGTTTTAGCAAAAGCTTTTAATTCACTTTCAGGTTTATCTAATTTGCCGGCAGGAGCGCTGATATATAACTGCACAACTTCTTTACCTGCCACTTTTCCACTGTTGGTAACTGTAACTGTTGCAGTGATTGTGTTATTAAAAGTGGGCGAACTAAGCTTGAGATTACTGTAAGAAAAATGGGTGTAAGACATGCCATAACCAAACTCATAAGCAGGTTTTACCTTGAAAGTATTGTAATAACGATAGCCAACATAAATGCCTTCATCATAACTTACTTCTGCCGGTATTGCCCTGAAAAAGCCACTTCCTGCAGCCTGTTCGGGGAACTCTTTTCCGGGAAAATTCTTTGATGGAACATCATTGTAGCTAACAGGAAAAGTGGTTGCCAGTTTACCTGACGGATCAACTTTTCCGCTCAATATATCTGCGATGGCATTACCGGCTTCAAGTCCGGGCTGCCAGGCAAGTAATATCGCATCTGCCTGGTCTCTCCAGCTTGCCACTTCTATCACTCCGCCAATGTTTAATACAACCACTAACTTTTTACCTTTTGCATGAAATGCGTCAGCTACATTTTTTATAAGCGCTTTTTCGGTATCAGAAAGATTGAAATCATTATCTACTTTCCTGTCTCTGCCTTCTCCTGCATTGCGGCCAATAGTAAATATGGCGACGTCGTCATCAGCCGCTTTTTGAGAGATAAGGGCATTATCAGCAAAAAATTCAGGAGTTGGACGCGATGGGTTCATAAATTCCTGCATCATACTTTTCTTTGGATGCTTTACCCTTTCATCGTGCAGATAACCCACATACATCTTCTCAAGCCCTGCATCTGCCTGGTAACCGGCGTTAGATAATCCCTGCAACAGTGATATAGTATAAGCTTTGTTTACCTCACCGCTTCCCGTTCCGCCGGCGATTATATCATAAGATGTAATTCCAAATACGGCTACTTTCTTTACATTCTTCATTGGAAGTACACCGCCATCATTTTTTAATAATACCATGCCTTCCGCGGCAGCCATACGCGATACTTGCGCATCCTTTTTCAAATCGGGTTTATCAGAATGTTTATATCCTTTAAAGGTGGGAGACTCAAGAATAATATTCAGTATTCTTCCTACATTTTCATCAAGCGCTTTTACATCGAGAGAGTCGTGATTGACTGCATCAATAATTCTTTTTGTTTGTTCAGGAGTTCCGGGCATTAGTAAATCGTTGCCTGCCTGCATTTGTGCCACAGGATCTCTACCTCCAAACCAGTCTGTCATTACAAAACCTTTGTAACCCCACTCTTTCCGTAAAATGGTTGTCAGCAGGTCGTATTCCTGAGACGTATACGTTCCGTTTATCTTGTTATACGAGCTCATCACCGTCCAGGGCTGAGATTGTTTGACCGCAATCTCAAATCCTTTCAAATAAATTTCACGCAAGGCTCTTTCACTTACAATTGTATTTACTGTGTTCCTGTTTGATTCCTGGTTGTTTGCGGCGAAATGTTTAATAGAAGTTCCGATGCCGTTTGATTCCATTCCGTTTACGATGGCAGAAGTCATGCTGCCTGCAACTAAAGGGTCTTCTGAATAGTACTCGAAATTTCTGCCGCCCAACGGATTACGGTGAATATTTAATGCAGGAGCCAGCAAAATATCGACCCCGTATTCGTGCACTTCACTTCCAAAAGCGACACCTACTCTTTTAACCAAAGCTGTATCCCATGAAGAGGCAAGCAATGTAGCTACCGGAAATGCAGTCGCATAATAGGTTTTAGAACTATCCTTATTTCTTATCGGGTCAATTCTGATACCTGCCGGTCCGTCTGCCACCACTATAGAAGGAATACCGAGGCGGGGAATGGCAAAAGTAGTTCCGGCAGCACCGGCAACTTTGTCTTGTGTAGTACCAATGACAGGGCCGGTTGAAAGACCAGGCATGTGAAAGCCATTGCCAACTACCAGTTTGGCTTTTTCTTCCAAAGTCATAGCAGCTACAACTTCTTTTACAGAGCTTTTTCCTAATTGCGGAAGGGATTTATTTTGAGCAGAAACAGAAAGACAAATTAAAAGGAAGATCAATACTGCGGATGAACGTGAACGAATAATAAACATGGCAAGTTTTTTTATAATTATTGTGTCAATACGACACAATATTAAAATCTTTTATTGAAACCTGCTAAAAAAAATTAATTTTTGCTTTCAGTTATGCAAAAAGAATATTCACATATAGAAATAATGCAGCAGGGCGATAAGCTGTTTTTGCCATCCGTCTCGATTGATTGTGTTGTATTCGGGTTTCACCAAAATCAGTTGAAAGTTCTTTTATTGAAACTGAAACACAGTAAAAAATGGGCTTTGCCGGGAGGATTTGTTTTTAAAGATGAAGATGTAAAAGACGCTGCAGTAAGGGTTTTAAGGATTAGAACTCAGCTAAAGGATATTTTTCTCCAACAGTTTTATTTGTTTGGCGATGCAAAACGAACCCGCCAAAAACATGCAAAAAATCTTTTAAAAGATGCCGGAATAAAAGATATTGAGAACCACTGGCTATCGCAAAGATTTGT
This sequence comes from uncultured Segetibacter sp., assembly GCA_964251885.1. Classification (GTDB taxonomy): domain Bacteria; phylum Bacteroidota; class Bacteroidia; order Chitinophagales; family Chitinophagaceae; genus Segetibacter. The sequence continues at coordinate 15,107 of CAXUMK010000016.1, forward strand.
AACGGCAGGTTATTATGCACTTGTTGAATATGCCAAAGTAGAACCCAAGCCCGATGAAATATCCAGTGAATGTACCTGGAAGGACCTAGACGACCTTGCCGACCTGATTATAGATCATAAAGAAATTATAGAAAAGGCGCTCGAAACAATAAGGCTTCATTTAAAATTTCAGCCTGTTGGTTACAATCTTCTTCCGGAAGAGTTTACCATTAAAGATCTTCAGTGTGTTTATGAAACAATTCTTGGAAAAAAATTAGACCGCAGCAATTTTCAAAGAAAGATTTTGAGTTATGGAATATTAGATAAAAAGGAGAAGCATTTTACCGGCGGGGCTCACAAAGCTCCATACTTATATTCCTTTAATAAAGAAAGTTATTTTAAAGCTTTGCAAAGCGGTCTCGAAAAAGACTGGTAATGCGTTACAGCAAAAAAAGGTATTGAGATAATACAAATCGGATTGCTTCGTACCTGCCAATGACGAAGAAATGTATCGTCATTGCGAGGAGGAACGACGAAGTAATCCCCTTTAATAGTAAGCCTGTTCAAACACAATCGGATTGCTTCGTACCTCGCAATGATGAAAAACTGTACCATCATTGCGAGGAGGAACGACGAAGCAATCCCTTGCAATAGTCAGTCTGTTCAAACACAATCGGATTGCTTCGTACCTCGCAATGACGAAAAACTGTACCGTCATTGCAAGGAGGAACGTCGAAGCAATCCCCTTTAATAGTAAACCTTTTCAAACACAAATCGGATTGCTTCGTCCTCGCAATGACGAACTACTTCTTGCCTCGCAACGACGAACAACTTTTCATTCTTTGTTCGACGAGACAAAGAGACATTATACTTCAAGGAGTATAAGTTTCCGTAAACGTGACAAGTAGTGCAAAGCCGAATAGCGAAAATACCGTACAAGTGAGCCCCGCCTTGGCGGGGACAATGCTTAATGCTTATTCTTCCGCTGGCACCCACAAAATCTATTGCACTTGTAGGCAGCAAGCAGTATAAATTCACATTTTTTATGCCTTTCAATTTGCGTATTGCAGTATCTTGTTACAAATTTTTGTAATGAAAACAGTGCTGTCGGCAATTGCAGGGTTAATTTTTACGGTTAGTTCTTTTGGTCAGCAGCGTGCAAACAACTATTTCATCTGGCCAATAGACAATACCGATAAAATTGTTTTTAGCGAAGTTGTAAACATGTACGGCTCTGATGAAAATACTTTATATGCAAATGCAAAACATTTTGCAGCAAAGACTTTCAGAGGCGAGCGGGATACTATCATGCAAAATGATACAACAAAAACAATCGTTTGTAAATGTGCATTTAATATTCCCGTTCCTCAATTGGGAGAACGCGGCGAAGGATTTGTCAGCTTTACCTTTTCTATTTCGTGCAGTAAAAATTTTTACAAATACTCTCTTACAGGTCTTCAGCATTTCCCTAAAAATGAAAACGGAGTTATTGGCGGACCGCTCGAAAACGATAGAGCAGCTTCGGGAGGCATGCTTTTTCCGCCAAAATACTGGGAAGAGGAGAAAGCAAAGTGCTATTACAGAATCGAAACAACCATTGAACAATTGAAAGAGGATATGTACAGAAAGAGTGATGGATGAAAGGTAACAATGTCTACAGTATAAGGAGTACATATAGCTTACAATTTATGTATCTGCAGGGTTATAATCTGAAGAAAAAGTGCTAGCACAAAAGAACATTTACTTTCGTTGTTTGGCCTCCCTCTCCTTTTAGAGAGAGATTGAGGGTGAGGTGATGGCATTGTATTTTTAGAAATTTTACAAATAAAATGATTATGAAATTGTCTTCAGCTATATTGGGCGGGTTTGCAGGCGCTGCTGTCCTTACTTTAATTCACGAAACAGTAAGAAGGGTTAATGCAGACGCACCGAGAATGGATTTGCTCGGAATGGAAGCCATCAGCAAATCACTTAAAAGTGCAGACGTGCAGGTACCCGAAGAAGACAGTCTTTTTAAAATTACTATGGCTGGCGACATTATTACCAATTCACTTTATTACAGCCTTGCAGGGATAGGTGACGAAAAAAAGGTTATCCTGCGGGGTGCGCTTTTAGGAGTTGCAGCGGGTTTTGGAGCTGTCTATTTACCAAAACCTTTAGGGTTAGATGAAGCCCCAGCCAACCGTACTACTCAAACCAAATTAATGACTGTAGCATGGTATGCGGCAGGCGGACTTGTAGCTGGACTTACAGCCAAATTATTAGAAAACAAATTCCTGTAGTCATCTTAATTTTACTAATCTGTCTTCATTTTTGCAACATCTTCGTTTGCTGCCTCTATCTTTATTCACACGCCAATTGGTCTTATGCTCCCTGTTAAACAATGTATGTAATTTAAAAACGGGTTTTGAAACAACTTTATGAGTTTTGCTATTTCTAACAGGGCACATCGCATTGCTGCATCTGCCTTTTTCTTTTTATTCGGATTTTGTTTTGCAAGTTGGGCATCACGCATACCTGCTATTCAGCAAAAACTGGGTTTATCCGAAACGCAGTTGGGCATTGTACTCTTTTCGTTGCCGGTTGGCTTATTTGTGTCGCTGCCTCTTTCGGGATGGCTGGTTGCCAAAAAGGGAAGTAAGTTTATTGCCTGCGTTGCCGCGGTAGTGTACAGTTGTGTTCTTGTTACATTAGGATTGGGAACCACTAAATATCATTTAATAGCAGGTCTTTTTGCCTTTGGGCTTGCGGGTAATATGGGCAATATTTCAATTAATACTCAGGCTGTAGGCGTAGAGGCATTGTACAAAAGAAACATCATGGCATCTTTTCATGGCGTATGGAGCCTCGCAGGTTTTACAGGCGCAGCGCTTGGAACTTTTATGACAGGTCTTACGGTCATTCCACTGTATCACTTTCTGACGGTGCTGGTCATCGCGTTCATCATTCTTCTTGCAGCATCGCCTTATCTTGTAAGAACAGATATTAAACCAAAAGAAAACACTCCTTTGTTTGCACTGCCCGATAAATCGCTGCTCGTACTGGGATTGATAGCCTTTTGCTCTATGCTATGCGAAGGCGCTATGTTTGACTGGAGCGGTATTTATTTCAAAAAAGTGGTGATGGCAAAACCATCTCTTGTAGGCGCCGGTTATACTGCTTTTATGTGTACTATGGCAATCAGCAGGTTTGTAGCCGATTATTTCGCCTTCCGCTTTGGCTTTAAGAGAATTATACAGGTAAGCGGATTAATTATCATGTCAGGATTATTAATAGCGGTTGTTTTCCCGTTTTTTTATTCATCTATTTTGGGTTTTCTGCTGGTAGGCGTCGGTGTTTCGTCGATAGTGCCACTCGTGTACAGCGCTGCCGGAAAATCAAAAACATTGTCTCCCGGCATTGCTCTCGCCTCGGTGTCAACCATTAGTTTTTTTGGCTTTTTAATTGGGCCGCCTTTAATTGGTTTGTTAGCCGGCATTTCAAGCCTGCGGCTTTCTTTTTCTGTAATTGCCTGCATGGGACTGGCCGTATCAATATTAGCTACTATTACCAAAGAGAAATATTGAGGGAGGGAGGAATAAATTGTTGATTGATGGATTGTTAGATTGTTGGATTGATGGATGCAATGTTTTTTTTGAACCAGGCTGGAGTACTGCTATGAGTCAGCCTTGCGTCGCACTCTTGTACTTTTCATTCTTTATTCGACAAGCCAGAGAGACATTAATTTATCCCTTGACAATATCACAATTACTTCTTCGAAAAAACAAGAAGTACATTACTTCCTTCCAGCAATTCCAACCGGCCATTATTAGACCTGAAAGAAGTGGCCCGGTGCAAAGTATTTAAGAAAGCATTTTCGTCGTAGTCGCCTATGCAAACCATTTTGGTTGAAGCTGCCGCACTTTGAAGATTGATAGTATTTGTATCACGTACAGAATAGCGGCCCGAAAACCTGTTACAACCGGTAAATCCTGAAAAGGTTTCATTCTCTCCGTAAAAGCTTATACTGGGTCTTTCGGGAATATGATAATTAGGCCCTTGAGGAGGCGTGATCTTGTTTCCCTGCGTTTCCATCTTGTCTATCAGTATGGTTGTAGTAGTCTGGGTTACGCCGTTTATAGTTTGTGTTGATGTGGTACTGTCATGCCTGTTTTCGGTGCCGGCAGGTATTTTTTTTGTTAAGTCTACATGTAAATTTGATTGTCCGGGTATTGCTGTTCCGTTAATCGTGTTTAGCACCCAGGCACCTTCCAGCCCGGCTCGTGTGCCTAACGGACTTTTGCCTTGAATTGGTATAAACTCAGAACCTGTTACAATTACTGTATCGGATGCATCTGAGAATGTTTGGACATTATCGTTTACTCTTTTCAATGGAGTGCTTTCGCCGGCAGCAGTACTTTTCTGAACAGGTTTTGGTGAAGTGCAATAAGTTAATAAAACAGTGACAGGTAATATAGTAACTATTCCTTTCATGAGCTTTGGTTTACTTTTGTTGCAATAATTCTATGCCAGCCTTGAAGATGATTTAACAAAAAATAGTAAAAAAGAACAATGTAGCTTAAAATTGATTAGAAAGAGAGCAATGTTGCCAACATTATTAACATTCATTTTTGGTTTATTCTACTCTGATCCACATGAAGCATTGTTTAAATAATTAGCTTTAAAAAACACCTTTACAATCATGAGAACCATTTTTCTTGCTTTGCTTTTATACACCTGTAATTACTGCCTTGCTCAAAATGATGATTATCCTGATTACCGCAGTAAAAAAGAAATTTTTTCGAGGATCATGGAAAAAGACATTCGAAGCGATATTGCTTCATTCAGTATGGGAGGCATTGATGAAAGTATCGGAAAAACACCGCTTAAAACACTTCCTATCACCGGTTTTGGCAACAACTTTATTGCTTTTGCCGGCGATAACATCCAGGTAAAAGTTACTTCGGCTCCTTTTGATAAGTCAAAACACAAGCTTGGCTTTTATGAAGAAAAATACCTCGTAAAAATAGATAATAAACCTTACTTTGGAGATTACGGGAAAGTGCCCAAAACAACAGTTGCAAGCGTACTTGTAGTGATTGATAAAGATACTGTTTCCATCCCCCAGGCAGCTTATTCAGACTTGCAAAATCCCATTTTTTCCTTCTCAGACCATGGCGCTCAAAAATCTCAGGACAAAGTATATCTCTCCAACGACGGGCACAGGGTGTACGTTTATTTGCTGAAGCAGGAAGAAGGTGGAAGCTATGAAGTAACCTGGGTAATACAAGACAAAAAATACGTAAGAAGGGTAGTTGATTTTGGGTTTCTTAAATAATGTTTTTATAGTGCGCAAGGGATAAAAAAGTAAGTAGTTTTTTTTAAGCAGGCTGAGTTACTACTATGAGACAGAAGTTGCAATCATGGATTTGTCGTTTTCTTTTCTTCCAGTGGAAGGAAAGAAAAGGATCACTCTTTTACTTTTTATTCTTTATTCGACAAGCCCAAAGAGTCACGAATTTATCCCTTAACAGCTATAGCACCTGACTGCGTCCGTTTCACTCCTCTTTTTTTGTGGAAAAAATATGATAAACAAAATATTTTCTGTAATTAGTGTTTAAAAACAAAGTAATCACATGAAAAATTCAAAAAATGCGTTACTTATTTTCCTTCTGCTTTTAGCTGCGAAGGATGCAATGCTCGGGTCATTTTTGCTCTTCAATCTTAACTGGCTTTTGAGCCATGCAGGCATGAGCTATTCGGACGATGTGAAGATAATGGCGAGCTTTTTCGGCGTATGCGTTCTCATTGTATCAACACTTTGTATTGTTGCTATCAGTTGGGTTGCAGGCAACAAACCCAATGGTGTTTTTCTAAGTAAATTTATTGCGTGGTGGATGATTATCGCATCAGTCGTTGTTTATTTTAAAATAGATAAAATACAATGGTCGGCAATAGATTTCATTAGCGGTGTGCTTATTTTAATACCTGCTTATTTGTATGAGAAAAAAACCAGCGGAATAGTCTCGCCATCAGTTGCATCACATTAACAAAGTCACTCCTCGACGATGATGCTTTCTGGGGCTTAATAAGATATGGTGAGAAAAGCACAAGGAAGATTTGCAGATGAATGGAGTGTCGCAACAAATGTCGCTTTACATTGCTGCTGCCGGTCACCACACTTTGGCTTTACTTCAAAACCAATACAACGAAAGTTTTGATCATTCTTTTTACTTATTGCAACAATGAAAGAGTTGGCTGTAATGCTATTTAACAGTATTAAATATTTGAAAAGTTCTTTAATAAACGACTTGAATTTAAAGGTTACAATGACTTTTGACTTCACATTGTACATAGCTGGGTTTGCTTCATTCTTGACAGCAACAAATTTTTGTTTACTCAAAATTTTACAGCTATGATGACAAAATCATAAGTCTAGTTGGGTTAGCCCTTGTGTTGAGAATGGTTGACAAACCCAAGCTATAATACAATGGTTGCATAAGAATTTATTTCCTGAATTCATGACTGGGGCTTTGGGAGTTCGATTCTCCCACTCAACGCCAAATTTATATTATGGACAGATATGAGATTAAGCAAAAGGCTGAAGAACAGTTAAAGCAAAAGCTATTATTTCAATTAGAAGAAATTAAATTTTTGCGTTCTGATTTACTACAGACAAGAGCTGATTTGCAACGGACTATTGTTTACTCGTTTGCTCTTGCGACAATAATCTCTACATTCGTGACTAAGCTATCAGAATTCAAGGTTGGTTCTTACTTGCGTTATATGCTTTTGATGACTTCTATTTTATTCTTTATGTTATCGCTAAACTATATTGGGAACTGGCGACATTACTTAAATGTTGCAAGATATTTAGAAACAAAATGTAAAGAGCTTTCAGAGTCATTTGAAAAAAGCTATGACAGTGAAAATTCCATTGAGCTATTAAATTGGGAGATATACAATAGAGACTTTTATAAAAAGGGTATTTCTAAAATCGTTTTGGGATTGACTTGGGGAGTACAGCCACTTTATCCAACGTTCTTTGGATTAATTTCATTTTTGCTTGCTATTTCTAAATATTCTTTTTCAGATATGAAAAATAATATTATCCTTATCGTTTTGACTTTACTACCAATCATCCTTTTGATTTCTGCTATTGCTTCTATTGCAAGAGCCTTGTTTGAAATAAATAATGACATTAAACTTGCAAACAATTATTTAAGATACTCTTACAGAAGTTGATGAGTACACACAAGCACTACAGCATGGGTATTGCTGCAAGTGTGGCTGACGTTGTTATCTTCGGCTGTAGTTTGCTATCAGCAGCGCTTCGGCAGACGCAATTCTGTTGGGCTTTTAGTTTTTATCTTGTACTTTTAAATCTTTATTGGTCAGCAGTTCCGGGCTGGACATTCAACAAATTCCACACCTGAAGCAATACCTGATCGAAGTTTAAACAGCATATAATAAATCTCTACTTCCGTGCTGATCGTTTTTATCATCACACTGCGCTATGTATTACAAACTTTGTTTCCTGTTATTATTTTTGGGGTCTTTGCACCTGTGTGCACAAAAAGCGCATACGGTTTTTAAAGTCGTTCCGTTAGGTGCAAGAGGCGGAAGCGATGCAAGCAATTTATCGTGTTATATGCTGGCATCGGAGGGGACAAATGAATTTGTCTGCCTCGATGCGGGAACAGTACATTACGGCATAGAAAAGGCAATACAAGCGGGCATCTTTAAAACAGGAAGTCCGCAGGTATTGAAAACATATATCAAAGGCTACTGCATATCTCATGCACATCTCGACCATGTCGCCGGGCTGATCATCAATTCGCCTGACGATACTGCAAAAAATATTTATGGCCTACCCTTCTGCCTCGACATTGTAAAGGATAAATATTTCACCTGGAAAAGCTGGGCAAATTTTGCAAACGAAGGCGACAAGCCTGCCTTGAACAAATACCATTACACTTACCTTTCTGAAGATACGGAAACAGATATTGCGCAGACAAACATGCATGTTCGCGCCTTTTCGCTGAGCCATTCAAACCCATATCAAAGCACTGCCTTTTTAATTAGAAGCGACAGCAATTATATCTTGTATTTGGGCGATACAGGGGCGGATGAAATAGAAAAGTCTGATAAGCTGCATCATCTGTGGCAGAACATAGCGCCGCTGATAATCTCCAAAAAACTGAAAGGTATTTTTATAGAAACATCGTTTGCCAACGAACAACCGGACAAACAACTTTTTGGTCATCTTACTCCCCGACTACTGATGCAGGAAATGGAAAATCTTAGTACAATGACCGGTAAGAAAGCAATGAAAAATCTGAATGTATTGATCACACACATAAAACCTTCAGGCAATCGTGAAGCTGAAATACAAAAACAATTGCTTCAATCCAATGCACTTCAGCTACACTTTATTTTTCCTAAGCAGGCACAGGTAGTAAGATTGTAAAAACAATTCACAATAACACTTTTTATATCGCGGAAAGAGATAAAAAAATGAGTAGATTCTTTTGAACCGGGCTGAATTACTACTATTGGTCATCCGTTGCGTCGCACACTTGTACTCTTTATTCTGTATTGTACATGCACCCAGTCACTTGTATCCCTTAACAACTATACAGTAAAATGCTTCACGAATATTATTTGAAGTATACTGAAAAGTAAAAAACTATTTTCCAAATTTTTCAATCCATTCGAGCAGGCCGCCGGTAACATTTACGGTGTTTTTAAAACCCAGATGATCGAGCATAAGACATGCCATCTGGCTGCGATTACCGCTTCTGCAATACACAATTACCTCTTCGTCTTTTAAATCTTCAATTTCTTCAATCGCCATGTCCTGGATGCGGCGGAGGCGAAAGTGAGTGCCGCCAATATTAAAATCTGCTCTTTCATTGTCTTCACGCACATCGAGCACGTTTAGTTTTTCTCCCGCATCCATGCGGGTTTTTAATTGTTCTACGGTTATCTGTTGCATTGTCAAAAAAATTTAAAATTCGTTATTGTGGAGCAGGAGTTGCATCTGCAGGAACTCCGGTACTGTCAATCGCGGTAACAAGCGGACGGGTACTAAGCCAGATGTCTATTGACTGCCCGGGTTTGATCCTGTTATAATGCCTTTCACCATCATTTGAATCGCCATATTTGGTCGGGTTTTGCCTCGTCACATAAGCATGTGCTGAGTCGGTTACATCGGGGTCGAAAACAGGTATAAAATTAATATCCATGCTTCTTAGTATTGACCTTGCCTGGCTGAATTGTCTTCCCATTAAATCAGGCACTCCTACTTCAAGGTCGCCCACTCCATTGCCTAAAACAAAGCTGATCGTACTACCCATAAAAATTTTGGTCCCTGCCCTTATCGGCTGGTTATTATACAATTGTTCAAGCACCGCATTTTTTGCAATGTCGGGTCTAAAAGTAGTATCGCCAAGGTGCAGGCCCAGATTTTCAAGGTACATCTGCGCGTTGCGAATTGAAAAACCGACCAGGTTTGGCATTTCTACCAAAGGCGGTTGTGCACGGTTGATCGTGAGATATATGGTGCGGTTAACTTTAACAGTAGCATCGCCGTCAGGCGTTTGTTTTATAACGGCAAGCCTTGGAAAGGTGTCTATATAGAGGCTATCCTGTATTTCGACTTCAAAGCCTTTATCCTCGAGTAATTTTCTTGCGGCGTCAATACTTTTACCTACAACTGAAGGTACTTTCTGGTAATCGCCGTGCTTCGTTAGAAAGTCAAGGGAGCCGAAAAACACCAGGATAAGCAGTGCAGTTAAGACAATTACTACTACAATACTTACCCAAAGAGGCCGTTGCGTTATAAATTTAAACACGAAATAATTTTATAAATTGAAAGTAAATTAATAATTGAAACATTCATCCAATAAAGCAGAATAGAACTCTTTTAAAGTCCAGCCCATTGCTAAGACCTGTTGCGGAACAATGCTCGCTTCACTCTGGCCGGGCACTGTATTTACCTCGAGCATATAGGGTTCACTATTGGCTTCATTGTAGATAAAATCAATTCTTACGATCCCGCGGCAATCGAGCAACTGGTACACTTTTTTTGCGTTAGCCCTTACCTTTTGCGCAATTTCTTCTTCCACTTTTGCCGGAGTGATCTCATCGGTCATACCAGCTACGTATTTTGCCTCATAGTCAAAAAAATCTTTTTTTGTTTTGATCTCGGTAATAGGTAAGGTTATGATTTCTCCCCGTGATTTAAATACCCCAATTGTAAATTCCCTGCCTTTTATAAACTCTTCCACCAAAACCTGGTCATCTTCTTTAAACGCTTTTTCAAGTGCGCCCTGCAGGTCTTCGGCCTGCGTTACTTTGCTCATGCCAATGCTGCTGCCGCCATTGTTTGGCTTTACGAAAACAGGCAATTGAAGCTGTTGTAAAATATGGCCGGCTGCAACAGGACTATGCTTAAAAAGATGCATCGACTTAGCGACATTAACGCCACCAAAAGCTGCTACTGCAACTGTGTAACGTTTATTAAAGGTTAAGGCTGAAGTTGCTGCATTGCAACTGGTGTAGGGAATTTTAAGCATATCAAAATAACCCTGCAGCTTGCCGTCTTCCCCGGGAGTGCCATGAATGCCGATCAAAACCGCATTGAAAGTTACTTTGCTTCCATTTATTTTTATTGAAAAATCATTTTTATCCACTGCAACTTCTTCACCTTGGGCGGTTTCGTACCACCAACCGGTTGGATGAATGTCTATCTTATAAACATCATATTTTTCTTTATCCAGGTTGCTTTCGATGGTAACGGCACTTTTATAACTGATCACAGATTCGCCGCTGTAGCCGCCTGTTACAAATGCAATTGTCTTTTTGTTCATGCGTATTTATTTGCCACGCAAAGAAAGCAAAAATTTTGGCAAGCAGAGTTTAAAAGGGTGCACACCAAATTGTCGCTTTAAAATCGTTGTCCTTTTGCAATTTCAAACGTTCGTCATTATAAGGAACGAAGCAATCCTACTGAATTAAAGCCTGATTTAGAATGAGATTGCTTCGTCGTTCCTCCTCGCAATGACGGCTCTGTTTTTGCCGAAGAAAGTACCTTCAGAGGAAGTGTGCAACGCAACGATGAAAAATAGTAGTAATACAGCCCGGCTCATAAAAATTACTGCATAATGTCAGTGTATTGCAGGAACAGGCCACCTTGTACAGTAACAAGCCGCGGCCTGTTACTACTGAGCCTGATTCGTTTTTAATTTCTTCAACAGTAATGTTTGATTGAAATTAAGATGAATAGAATGTAAACTATTGAAGTAGTAGTTTTTGAAATGAAAAAATATTTACTACTTTTAAATTCCTGCAATGTATTCCTGTTGCAGCATCTCTGCGATTTGCTTTGTCATTTCTTTAACAATTTTCTATAATCCTGCTATTAAAACTAAAAGCTTATGAGAAGACTATTACTATTCTTTTCAATGGTTGTTATGCTGTTGACCTCGCTGCCATTATTTGCACAACTTCGAACAATTACCGGAACTGTTGTATCAGACCAGGGAGAACCTTTGGAAGGTGTAACAGTTAATAACGTGAAAACCAATAAAAATTCGGTCACCAATGCTGCAGGTTATTTTTCAATACAGGCCACTACCGGTCAGACATTGGTTTTTACTTATATTGGTTACAGTTCGTCCAGGTCAGTTGTAGGTAACGCTAACTCAATAAGGGTGTCACTAAAAGCAGGCGGCAGCCAGTTAGATGAAGTAGTGGTGACTGCTATGGATATTAAGCGCAATCCCCGCGAATTAGGATACTCTGTGCAAACAGTCAAGGGCAGCGACATTCAGCAAACCCAACGCGAAAATTTTATAAATTCATTGCAGGGCCGGGTCGCCGGTGTAACCGTAACGCCAACATCAGGTGCTGCAGGAGCCTCTGCTGCAATTGTATTGAGAGGCTTTAATACCTTATCGGGTAATAACCAGCCTCTGTTTATTGTGGATGGTATTATAATAGATAATCAAACCCTCAACTCAAATTCGCAAAGTGGCAGTGGAATTGGTCTTGCCTCAGACGGTAACAATAGGAATAATGATAACACAAATCGTATTGCAGACATTAATCCCAACGATATAGAGTCGGTAACCATATTAAAAGGCCCTGAAGCAACAGCCCTTTATGGAAGCCAGGCCAGTTCGGGTGCTATTGTAATTACAACAAAGAAACCCCGGACTACAGACGGAAGAGTTTTTTTAGCTTACGATGACAATTTCCGCTTTCAAAAGATCACCCGTTTTGCACAAGTAAATAATGACTATGGGCCTGGGGCAAGCAATAATATACCTACTGCTCCGCCAACAACAGGACAAATCCAATCCTTTGGCCCTCTTTGGAAACCGGGTACTACTTTGTATGACAATCTTCATCATTTCTTTCAGACCGGTTTTTCGCAAACACATAACTTGAGTGCAGACTTTGGAACAAAGAATGTCGGGTTCAGAGCTACCGGGCTATATTTCGACGATAAGGGAGTAGTACCTTTTAATACCTACAGAAAATATAATTTTAAAATTTCGAATAATACAAAAATTGGAAAATACATAACTATTACGCCTACTGTGGCATATACAAATGCTGATAATCTAAGGCCATTGAAAAGCACTGCCACCACTACGGGTGCCGGAGGTTATCTGGTAGATTTGTATGCCTGGCCATCTAATAATGATGTTCGTAATTATGAAGATGCAAAAGGTAATAAGCTTCTGCTTTTTAATCCAACAAACCGTAATGCTGATTATGATAATCCGTTGTGGAGTGCAAAAAACAATAACAGCGAGGATAAACTCAGTCGTTTGATCACTACGCTTGGAATTGACATTAACCCCTTCCCCTGGTTATCGTTGGCAGGCAGGTTTGGTTATGATACCTATAAAGACAATGGAAACGTTTTTAATCACCCGGAATCTTATATGCTTACATCAGCAACAGGTGGAAGCCTTGATAATTATTACAGAACTTATGTCGGATATAACCATACTATTACGGCTACGTTTAAACAGAAGGTCGGTGATTTTAGTACAAGGCTGCTTGTGGGTACAATGTGGCAGGATTATGAAACCAAACAATTTGCAGTGTATGGAACAAACCTGATCGATTCAACAAGCAGAGACAGCAGTAATACAGCCCCCAATACACGAAAACGTTTGCTGAGAAACTACAATGGATTACCGAATGAAAATATTTTCAGGGAACTGGCTTACTTCGCTGAGGCATCTATAGGATATAAGAATGTCGTATTTCTTACTTATTCTCACCGTTTTGAGAAAGCGTCACCCATACCCACACAGAATAATAATTATCATTATCCCGGCGCCAGTTTAAGTGTGATCGTCTCTGATATATTTCCATTCATAAAAGGAAAAATCCTCAATTTTGCAAAACTAAGAGGCTCGCTGGCAAATACCGCAAGGCTAAATGACCCTTATTCAAACCAGGCATTTTTTGTAAATAATTTCAGCAGTACTACTTTACCGGTTACCTATACTTACGGCTTCACCAATGCCAATCCCAATCTTACTCCCGAGAAGCAAAAAACGTATGAAGTAGGTACAGAATTAAGGTTTTTAAATGATGCGATAACTTTAGAAGCAGCCTATTACAATACGCTTTGTACAAACCAGATAGCACAGGGATACAGGGCAAGCTATGGAACAGGTTTCATTTTAAATACACAAAATGCTGCTTCACTGCGAAATCAGGGTATAGAGTTAACGCTAAATCTTAACCCGGTAAAGACGAAAGATTTTAGCTGGAATATCGGCTTCAACTTCAGCCATGTATGGAGTAAAGTACTTACACTGCCTGCGTCTATTGATGTTTTAAAAGACTTTTACAATTCTGATACCTATATCACGAATGTAAGAGCCGGTCTCATCCGCGGAAATTCAACAGGAACCATTACCGGCTCTACTTATCAAAGAAATAATGCAGGCCAGATTCTTATCGACCCCTCAACCGGTATTCCTTTAATCAATACAGGTACAAACTCTTTAATAGCTGACAGAACACCTCATTTTACGTTAGGAACACTCAATACTTTCCACTATAAAAACTGGAGCTTAAGTTTTTTATGGGATCTGAAAGTTGGCGGAGACATATATAACGGAACAGACCAGATACTGACAAGTTTAGGCAAAAGCCAAAGAACAGCTAACCGCAGCAATCCCGTACTTGTTAAAGGAGTGTTGAACGACGGACAAAAGAATACAGCCAATCCTACTATAAATACGCTGGTGGTTGTTCCCCAGTATGCAAGCGCTTATTACACTAATTTACCCGATGAAGAATTCGTTCAAAAAAATGTAAACTGGTTTAGATTGCGAGACCTTACCTTAAGTTATATGCTGCCTGAAAAAACGATGAAACACCTGAAAGCGTTTAGAGGCTTAAGTGTTTTTGTAACAGGAAGCGACCTTATTCTGCTGACAAACTATTACGGGGCCGATCCCGCTGTAAATGCAAATAATCCCGGTACAAATGGCGTAGGAGGTTATGGTATGGACCTTGGCAGTACCGCTACCCCTTTAGGAATAAGCTTTGGATTACGTGCTAACTTTTAATTATACCTGATAAACGATCAATAAAAAATTTATGCAAAACAACATTTTAAAAACGATGCTTTTTTCAGGCGTCTTAAGCATATTCTTCATTACGTCGTGCAACAAAAAAATTGATGATGCCTACCTTAATCCCAATGCTCCTGTTGTTGTTCCGGTAGAAACCATATTGCCTGGTGTAATCGGAAGTTTCACCGCATTCAACTCAGCAGCCGGTACTAATTACGGGGTACAGATTGATGATATATTATTAGGACGGTATATACAATACTGGGGTTCTACAACTGCCCAGGAAAACTATGGTGAAATGGGTGGCACAATAGGCAGTGATAATACCGGGGGAATATGGGCGGCAGTTTATTATGGTCAGGGACAAAACGTAAACAGGATAATAGAATGGGGCACGCAGCAGCAAAAGTGGGATTTTGTTGGAGTAGCTTACGCTATAAGAGCATGGGGATGGCTTGAATTGACTAATCAATATGGTGATGCAATATTAAAAGAGGCTTTTAATACAAGCCTCTCACAGTTTCACTACGATACTCAACCCGAGTTTTATGATAGCTGCCGGTCTATCTGCTTTACCGCTTTAAGTTATCTAAACAGAACGGATGGAAACGTAAATAATGCAAATCTTGCACAAAGCGACGCATACTTCAATAAAGGAGATATAAACAAGTGGAAAAAGTTTGTTTATGGAACATTGGCGCGTTCGTATATCGATCTTAGCAGCAAGGGAATTTTTACAACCAATCACTATGCTGACTCTGCCATTAAATATGCCAGCCTCGCCATGACGACAAACAGCGATAATTCAATGGCTTCGTTTTCGGTTGCAAATTCGAGCAATGGCTTTAACAGTTATTTCGGTCCAACGCGTTCAAATATTGGTACCATACGCCAGGGCGGTTATATTGCCAACCTTATGTCGGGAAGTAATACAGGCGCTTTTACAGGTGTCAGCGACCCGAGGACATGGTATATGTTAAGTGAAAATGCCAACGGCACTTTTAAGGGTGTCACTCCGTGGTTAGGAGTTACAGAATATTTGAATGGCAGCGCTGCTACAAAAGACTACCCAAAGAATTTTTGGAGAAACACAAGCGCCATTGCAACTACAGGTACAGATGACAGCGCCAGGTATGTATATCAGAACAAAGGTCCGTGGCCAATGATGACCGCTTCTGAAATGCAGTTTATCATAGCAGAAGCGGCTTACAGCAAAGGAGATAAAAGCACAGCGCTTTCTGCATACATCAAGGGCATCAACCTCGATTTTGATCTGCTGATAAACACTTATAACAAAGCAATTCCTGCAGGTCATTCCATCACACCTGCTATACAGGCCGCTTATATTGCAAACCCTGCCATTGTTCCCGAAACGGCTGCAGGTTTAACATTAACGCAGATCATGCTGCAGAAATACATAGCCCTGTATGGCTGGGGCACGCACCAGACATGGATCGATATGCGCAGGTATCATTACGTAGACCCTGATCCTGCTACAGGTAAACACGTATATGCAGATTTCACTCCTCCGCCTACTTCCCCCATCAACTACCTTGTATCTACCAACAACGGTAAACTGGTGTACAGGTGTAGGCCGAGATACAATTCAGAATACCTGTATGATATTCCCGAGCTAACAAGGATTGGAGCATTAAACCAGGATTATATTACTACTCAATGCTGGTTTTCATTGCCATAATTCACCCTAAAAATTACCTACAATGAAAATTTTAAAATTAATTATACTAAGCCTGGCAGCAGCAGCAACGTCTTTCATTTACCTGTCATGTACAAAA